>DASTPO010000179.1:0-2484 GCA_035762225.1 Candidatus Angelobacter sp. | reverse complement strand
CGTCTGGAAGATCGCAGCCGAGGTAAGAGCCGGCGGCGCGCCCGGAACTCCGGTGAGAGGAACGAACGTTTGAGCAATGGGACGAACTCCGTTCACCAGGCCCAGGGTTTGCACCACGTCAGCAATCTGACCGTAGATCGGGGAATAGAAGATTCCATACCCTGCGCGGATGACGGTCTTGTGGTTCTTGAAAGGATCCCAGGCGAAGGAGGCGCGCGGAGCAAAATTATTCTTGTCCGTGCTCAAAGCGCCGTATTGGGAATCGAGTTCATAACGCACGCCGATATTGAAGGTGAATCCAGGGGTGACTGCCCACTGGTCCTGAACAAAGGCTGCCGTGAATGGACGCGGATAGTTGTAGATCGGGTTTCCAAAGCCCTGTTGATAGAACTGCGGCAGCCCGAGGGCAACCGACTGGATGGAGTTGATCGCGGCCGGATTAGCGGTCAGACCGCATGCCGCGGGTACCTGGAAACAAGGAGTGAGCAAGCCGCCGGGAAGGTTCCCGAAGACAAAACGTCCGGGAAAGAAGGTGTGCGATTCAGAGTGATTGCCGCGGTAAAGCTCGTAACCACCGAACTTAATGGTGTGCTTGCCGCGAACCAGGGACATGTTGTCGGCAAATTCATAGCGGCGCATGATGGTGAAGCTGGGCAGGAAGATCTGCGTTCCCAGGTTGGCGAAGCCCGGGATATCCAGCCCGACCTGGCCATTGGAGTTGGGAGTGACGTCAAAATTCGAGTAGTTGAACTGGACGCGAGCTTCATTCTGGGTGCGGGCGTTGAACTGGTGGAACCAGGAAGCAAGGCCGGTATGGTCAAAAGCCTTGACCGAGCTGCCGCGGGAAAATCCGGTGAGCGAAGTCACGTCAGGATTCTGTTCCAGATCATGGCCAAAGCTGTAACGCACAGCAATCTGGTTGCGATCACTGAACTGGTGGTCAAAGCGCGTGGAAGCCAGGTAAACGCGGTTGGTGTAGGGAAAAAGTCCGCCGTTCTTCTCAAATTGACCAACGATGAAGCCATTTCTGGCGGTCTGAAGCGGACCTTGAACCGGACCGAGGATCGGCACCAGGTTTGCGTTTGGATTTACCGTCAATAAGCTGCTGAGAATACCGGCACAAACCGCGGCCGGTTCAGTAACGAATGTAGGTGGATTGCTTCCGGGAACGGTCAGGCAAGGGACGTTGGTTGCGCCTTGTGCAGCCAGTCCAGCCAGGATCGCCGCCTGATTGTTTGCGGGATCCGATTCAGGGCGGAAGATGCTGGTGTTGGTGAGAAGCGGAACGGCATTTTGCGCGTCGCCCATCAAACCTTCAAAGGAGCTGTAAAGGAATGTCTTGTCTTTAGTGATGGGGAAGCCGATGGAGCCGCCAAACTGCTCGCGGGTCAACGTGTCTTTAATATGCGTTCCCTGAAAATCGGGCGCAGCGGGATTGAAGGTGGCTCCGGGCGCGAGCGCCTGACTGATGGAAAACGGGTTCGCCGCATCCAGCGCGTCATTGCGGAAATAACCGAAGAGTGTCCCATGAACGTCATTGCCGCCGGACTTGGTAACGATGTTGATGGTCGCGCCGCTGGCCCCGCCGAGATCGGCGCCATAATTGCTGCGGTTGATCTGGAATTCCTGGACCGCGTCCTGGCTCATGTTCAGCCTGACGCCGCCGGCGTCATCATTCACTTCGCCGCCGTCCACGGTAACGCTGTTACCGCGGCCATTGCTGCCATAGAAGGAGAGCCCGCTCTGGGGCGTCTGCTTGACGCGGAAGTCCTGATCACCGGCGAGCCGTGTGGAATCAGAAACCGCGGGCGCCAGCAGGGTGAAGGTGAGGTAGTCACGGCGGTTGATGGGCAGATCGCGAATGGTTTCCTCATTCACGACGTTGGCCTGCGCGCCGCGTTCCGTCTCCACTACCGGGGGCTCGGTGGTGACTTCAATCTGCTCCGAGACCTGCGATACCTTCATGGGGAAATCGACATTGTTGGTCTGGCCGATGTTCACCACCACATTTTTTGCCAATTCCGGCTGGAATCCGGGCTTGCTCACGCTCACGCTGTAGTTGGCGGGCGGCAGGCCGGTGAGATGGAACTGGCCGTTGCCGTCTGAGGTGACGGTATGCTTGATTCCCTTGTCCACGTCTGTTGCGGTAACTGTGGCGTTGGAGACGACGGCTCCGGAAGGGTCGGTGACTGTTCCTCTGATATCGCCAGAAGCACCGACGCCCTGGGCAAACATCATGCCGGTGAGCAGCAAACAGGCAAGCGTGATTCTCAACAGATAGATTGACCTCATAAACCCTCCAAGGAAGCTGTGGCGTAGCGTGGACAAGCTGGCCGAAGTGCACGTTCGAAGAAAGCGAGCGGCAACGTCAGCAAAAGCGTGAATGAGTGCTCATTCATGACATGAATGGGATTGATTGCCTTCACTGGCCGAGTATTATCCCACATCATTACGATAATCGTCCTGTGTCTCGTAACCTTTTAT
>DASTPO010000178.1:0-2550 GCA_035762225.1 Candidatus Angelobacter sp. | reverse complement strand
TTGAGGATCTGGTCCAGGGTGTGCTTGCTAAAGCTGTCGCGGCCCGCCGTGATGAGGATGATGTATTTACGTCCTTCCACATTTTCCAGCCGGTCAAGCGTGTCATACAGCGCGTCAAAAAGGTTGGTCTCCTGGCTCATGGCCATACCGGGCTGCAACATGCCAACGGCGCCCAGAATAGCGTTCTTGTCCTGGGTAAAGTCCTCCAGGATGCGCGGCCGGATATCAAACGAGATCATCGCGATCCAGTCTTCCTTTTTCAGCGTTTGCGCGAACATCCATGAAGATTTGATGGAATCAATCTGAAAATTGTAGAAGTACTGGTTGTTGGAGAACTCCACCAGCATCACCGCAGTGATGGGCGCTTGAATCTGGCTGAATGAGGTGATCGTCTGCGGAACGTTGTCTTCCAGGACGCGGAAGTATTCCTTCTTCAATCCCGGGATGAAGATTCCGTCCTTGGAGAGCACACCCACATCCAGGTTCACCAGTTGCGACGAGATGTGCATGGAGAAATTATCCAGGCCATCCACCTTCTTGGGGGCTTTCGGCGCGTCATCTTTTTTAGGTGGCTCTTCGGACTTCTTCGGGACGGCAATCGGGCCGATGTCGCCTTGCGGGCCGCCAGCTTCCGCCGGGGCGTTGGCCGGTGGCTTCTGTTGGTCCTGCGCGGCAGGGGTCGGACTAGGCGAGGGTTGCTGGCTTTGGGCGCTTCCAGGCTGCGCTCCGGCACATATAAAAACCGCCATAGCCGCCGCCGCGAACCAGCGGTAGCAGGCTTTTACCCTAGATGTCTGTAAGCAATAAACGGCATGTATTAAGAACATTTGGAGCTGCCTTTTTAGGAGTTTGTACATTAGTATAGATGCACGAACTCAGCTTTTCAGTGGCCTTTTTAAGTCGCCGACCGAAACTCGGTTCGTACGATTGTATTTGCAGTCCCTGGTCAGTAGCATGAAAAAAGCCGTCCTTCTGTTGATCGCGCTCTTCGTTTTTATGGGTCTGGGCCAAACACAGACCCCCGCCACCACCCCGGCCACGCCTCAGAACCTGTCCTCAACCCAGATCATGAAAGTGGATGAAGTGCGTCCCGGCATGACCGGCACCAGCTACACGGTGTTTCAGGGCACGCAGCCGGAGCCCATGGGCGTTGAGGTCCTGGGAGTACTGCGCAACCTGAACGGCCCCAAGAGTGACGTGGTACTGGTGCGCCTGAAAGGCGAGAAGGCGGAGTTCACCGGCGTGGTCGCCGGCATGAGCGGAAGCCCGGTGTACATCGACGGCAAGCTGCTGGGCGCAATCGCGTATCGCATCGGACAGTTCTCCAAGGAGCCGATTGCCGGCGTCACCCCAATCGAGCAGATGCTCGAGATCAACGAATTCGATCAAAGCATTCCCACTTCAGGCACCGCCTCGGCCAAACCTTTTGGCGCAACCCGCACCAGCACCCCGGGAGCGCAGGACACAAACGATATTCAGGGCGTTGCGCAATATCTTCAGCCGATTGACGCTCCTTTTGTGTTTAACGGTTTCAATGCCTCGGCGCTCAAGCAGTTTGCGCCGAACTTTGCCGCAGCCGGCATCACCCCGGTGATGGGCGTGGGCTCCGCCAGCAAAGAAAAGCAACCGGAACCGATTCTTCCCGGCTCTGCCGTTAGCGCCATCATGGTGCGCGGCGATATGGACGTGGCCGCCACCTGCACCGTTACGTACATGGATAAAGACCACCTGCTGGCGTGCGGGCATCCGCTGACGCAATACGGCATGGTGGATATGCCGATGACCAAGGCCAACGTCGTGGCCACGCTGGCTTCGCCGCTGAATGCTTTCAAGATCATCAACACCACGGAGTCAGTAGGAGCATTTGTCCAGGACCGGCACACGGGAATTCTCGGCCGCTTTGATCGCGATCCCAAGATGATTCCGGTTACGCTCAGCATCCATGGGCCCAGCGGTCCGCGTGAATACCACTATGAAGTCCTGAACAACGCCAAGCTTACCCCCCTGATGATGATGGCCACCGTTTACAACGCTTTGATGGGCATGAACCAGTACGGTGAAGAGACCACGTACCGGATGAACGGCCGCATCCAGGTGAACGGCTTCTCTGATGTGCGGATGAACAACATGTTTTCTCCCGTGGACGCCACCCCCACTGCTTATGCCGTGGCCATGGCGCTGGGCGATCACTTTGGCCGCATTTATGAAAACCCCTTTGAGGCTCCCACGGTCAGCGGCGTGAATCTTGAATTCGACCTGGAGCGCGAACGCCATTCGGCTGTGCTGGAAAGCGCGCGCACCGATATGACTGAAGCGCGTCCCGGCGACGAGATCATGATTGAGACCGTGCTTCGCCCCTATCGCGGCGATCGCATTGTGCGGCGCATTCCTGTTCGCGTTCCCACTTCGGTGCCCAAAGGCTCTTTGCGCATCCTTGTAAGCGACGCAGAAACCCTGGACCGCGCACGGCGCTCCACCCCGGCCATGGGCCGGCGCTTGGACCTGCACTCCACCATTGAAGTGCTCAACAAAGAACACTTGAACGATCAC
>DASTPO010000177.1:0-6436 GCA_035762225.1 Candidatus Angelobacter sp. | reverse complement strand
TGGGGATCGACAGCCATGGTTCCCAGGGCGATCCCGCCGCCGCCGGCATGAAATTTGTTCAGGTTGTTGCCGCCCCAGCGAACGGTTTCCGCGCAGCGCACCAGGCCGACCAATTCCTGTACCTGCGCCGGGACAGAGGGCCACCCAGGGAAAAGGGCCTGTCGAGCGCGGGAGCGAATTCCTTCCGCGCTGATGTAGAGGTCGGCTTTCACGATTGCGCCAGAAGTGAGGCGCGCTGAAGAAATCTTGCCGGCGTCGTCAAAATTGAGCCCTGCGAGCTCAGCGTTGTAGATGGGAAGACTGTCATCGGGCAAGGCGCGTGTAAGCGCGGCGATGAGATCGCGACGCCGCAGGGAGAGTGATCCCGCGGGCAATGGCTGGTCATAGAGAAGTTCGCCGGCCGAGTTGCGGCAGCAATAGCGATGGAGCGGCATGCCGCTGATTTCTCCGGCCAGCTTCACGCCAAAGCTTTGCAGGAAAGAAATGCCCTCAGGCAGCAGGATAAAGCCCATCCCGGATTCAAAGTCACGCCGCATGCGCTCATAAATGCGACAGCTGTGCCCTTGAGCGCGCAGAGTGATCGCTGCCATGAGGCCGGCGATTCCTGCGCCAAATATCGCTATGTCCATCATCACTGCTCCTTAGAGGAAGCGGCCTGGCTGTCTGGCCATTCCAATGCCTGATTGGCGAAATGATGTCGGGATAGCCGGCCTCAAGCGGGCAAAAAGGCCACTGCGGCTGGGAGCCTCGGCGTGTTGAGAATTTCCGGCTGCCAGTGAAACCGGCGGAACGCAATTCCGAATCATCTAGTTGTGCGTCGAGACGCGGGAACGTTGCAGGATTACGCGAAGCAAGCAGATGTTTTTAACGGCGGAGAGAAAGAACAGCCGGCAGAACCACTGCCGGCTGCGATGGATTTCGGCAAAAGCTGGTTGCTTTACCCTGCAATTGCCTGGTTATGTTTTCCTAGTATCCTTGCCAGATTTTCCGGCGAGAAGAACTCCGTCACTGGAACGGTGTGTGCGAAGACACCGAAGAACCGGCTGCGTTGTTCAGGATTTTCACGGAGCGCGGACAGGAGCTGCTGTATCTCCGGCGGGGGCGGTTGCAGCGCTGCCAGTTGCGTGGTCAGATCGAAGTAGGGAAGCTCGGCCTGGTTGCGCGTGTTCTCATACCCGGCGAGCGCTTCTTCGAGAGGCTGGCGCCCGCTGAAGCCTGCGTCGATGGCCTCCGCGAGCCATTCCGCACTGCCAAACGCATCAGTGATCCCGGAAGCGGTGCACGGATCTTTCTGGTATCCGGCGTCCCCCACCAGGGCCCAGCCCGGACCATACGGTTTGCGTACGTGGCTGGGAATGGCGCCACCCACGTAGCGCGATTCACGGCGGCCTTTGCCGATCCTTTCCCACAACTCTGGAGCATGTTCCGCCAGAACGCTGCTGTGATGTTTCTCGACGTTGGCGCGAACCTCAGGCAGATCTTTTGCGGCAAATGCAACGCCAATCAGCGTCAGGTCGTCATTGGTGTTGTACGCGAAAATGACGCGGTCCGGACGCAGCCACAGATGCCAGCCGGTCATGGGAACACCGCCAAAGTAGGCGTACCATGAGCCTTCAAGCGCGGGACCGGATTTGTATTCGGGCGCCTGAACCGCTTTCGCCACCATGCTGAACATTCCATCAGCGCCAATGACGATGCGGGCATGCTCGGTCACCATGGAGCCATTTTTCTGGTGGCCTCGGATTCCGGTGACCCGGCCGTTGTCCCAGACCAGCTCCTGGGCAGAAAAGCCATCGCGCAACTCAGCTCCGGCTTTTACGGCACCTTCAACCAGGATGGGATCAAGCTTGATTCGGCGCGGCGCATAGGCTTCGGCAACACCGCCTTCGGCCGGCGGTGGCGACCCGACCAGGGAGAAATCACCATAGTCGAAATAGTTGGCCCGGATGGGCGGGCAGTTGGATGCAGCCAACGCCTCCAGCAGCCCCCAACGCTTCAGGCGGGCCGAGCCGGTCTGATGCACATAGTGGTTGGAAAACGGCATGTCACTGGGAAAGGTGCCACGATCCAGCAGCAGAACCTTGTACCCTTTGCGCGCCAACAGAAGCGCAGTTGGAGCGCCGGCGCAGCGGCCGCCGACGACAATCGCGTCATACATTGAAGCTCCTTCCCGGCTTACGATGGTGAGCGGGATTTACCTCGTCCTGCTATTGTGCAGTGAAACAGATGTTCGTTTCGCATAATCACAGAATTTTCGCGCAGCCTGAAGCACAAAAAGATGGGAAGTACCGATACGAAACCCTTTTTCGACGCACTATGATGTCAAATATGAACAGCGCAGCCGGGAGAGTTCGCATGCAGACAAATCTTGAGGTAGTGAAGGGTATTTACACCGGAGGCCCGGAGCAGATCGCGAAGAACCTGCAAGCCGCGCTGGCGCCGCGCTTTGACTGGACTGAAGCCGCAGGCTTTCCCTACGCCGGCACTTATCACACGCTGGAAGAGGTTGGGCAGAATGTTTTTGCCCGGCTGGCAACCGAGTGGGAAGGCTATCGCGCTGACGTCGATAATTTTTATGACGCGGGCGAGACCATCATCGTGACCGGCCGGTATCGCGGCGTACACAAAAAATCGCATGGCGTGATGGACGCCGTTTTCGCCCACATCTGGAAGTTCAAAGACGGCAAGATCGTGAAGTACATTCAGAACGTGGACACCAAAAAAGTCTGGGACGCGATTGAGGGCGCCAAGAGCTAGGGCATCTTGGGTGGCCCCGTAAAAAACGCCGTCCAGGCTTGTGCACCGGACGGCCGTAAAACTTTGATCGAGCGCGCTTACTGCGCGCCTTTCGCCTGAACCTGCTTGTATCCTTCCGGCACTTGAAACAAGGCAGCATCCACTGCGTTGGTCGAAACCGACGTGACCTCAGTAGTCGTATCCATGAGTGAATTTGCGGGAGCGGTCGCAGTACCTGAGTTCTTTGCCGCATCATCCTGCTGCGCCGCATCGTCTTTCTTTTTCTTTTTGCCGAAGATCCCGCCGATGCCGTGAGTGATTGGGTTTCCGCCTGAATCTTTCTGGTCGTCGTGTGCGGCTTGCGGAGATCCGGGCTGACCGGCCAGGCCAACGCTGACCAGCGAAAGCAATGGCATTCCGTTCAGCGTGGCCGCGCTCTTGCGATATTCGACCATTGCGGGGGCAATCTGCGGGTTTGCGCCCAGCACCGCGCCGGGGAGCCAATCCAGTTCCTTGGCCATGCGCGCGTAGAACCGCTTTACCTCATCGTAGCCTTTCACCGGGGCGACCCAGGAATCGGCGTTAACCCACATGTTGGCCGTCTGGCCTTTGGCCTGAGGATCATCCGACTGCATTTCCATGTCGACGCGGACTTTTGTCTCTTTGGCTGTGTAGTTGAGCAGCTGCTTGCTCCCTGTCCCCGGCGAAATCGATATTTTTGGCACGATCTTTACCTGGCCCTGTTGGCCCTTATTGTGCTTTGCCTGCTGTTCCGCTGCCTTGCGGCGGGCTTCTTCCATCTGGGCCCGCATCTCGTCAAAGGTCATGACAGAATAGGTCTTCTTCCGGCTGTCAATCTGGGTGATCTTGCGCGCATCAAGATCGATGATCTCAATCTGCCCGAGACTGTCTTCACGGCGCATTTTAGAGCCCTTAAAGCTGATAGTGGCATTGGCGCCCTGCGTAGCCTGACGCGCGTCCTTGCTGAAGACTCCTGCAAATTTCATTGCTCCGACGGCAGCGCCGCCGGTGATTTTGGTGGTTTCCGTATATTGAAAGTCCGCGAAACATGGACTGGAAAAAGACACTATCAGCACGGCACTTAGCATTGACGCAAGGGTAGGTTTCACTCTGCCTCCTGGGCGGGAATTGGGGAATTATACCGGAGGACTAAGTGACTAGACGC
This sequence comes from Candidatus Angelobacter sp., assembly GCA_035762225.1. GTDB lineage: Bacteria > Acidobacteriota > Terriglobia > Terriglobales > Acidobacteriaceae > Angelobacter. The sequence continues at coordinate 2,514 of DASTPO010000177.1, read as the reverse complement.
GCCGTCAGCGTTTATCGCCTTTTTCGCAAAAAGGTGTTCAGCTGGCTTTTAGAAGAATCTGGGGCAAGTATTCTTCCAGAATGGCGGTGGTGCGGAAGGGAATAGCGCACCAGTCTTTCACTTTGCGGATCAGCGTAAACCGGACAGCATTCCCGCATTCTTTGCATCGGGGGAACCGGCCGTTCAGGACCATGGTAGCCGTGTGCATCAGATGATGCTGCGCGTGTTCCACACAATAGACGCCGCTTGCCGGCACGGTATCACCCGGCCTGAAGCTTATCTCCTGCAGGCGCTTGTGCTTGTCGGCTCGAGCGGAATGTTTCATAGATTTTGATGGCAACAGAGCTCGCAAGTTCCGAGCGCGGACATTAACGATGGAAGCCGCCTGGCGTACACACCGATGTGCGTAAACGAAGGGCGCAGGAAATATGATTCACATGAAGCGGCAGATGTTGTCACAAATTAAGGGAGTTACTGAAAATCCGAGTCTTCAGAAATATGTGCTACTTCCTCCACCAGAGTGAAATTGGAGCAAGCGCCACAAGCGGGACATGCCGGGAAAGGCTCGTGAATGCGCACCCAGAGGTCGGGGACACGGACGCAGTTTGCGTGTTCCATGCGCCAAATGGCTGAAACGGGGGCTTTCTCGCCACTGCGGAAGGAAAGCTGCTGGGATTTGTATTCGATTTTCTGGCGAGGCACTTTTATTTTTCTCCGCTCGTCCCGGTAAACGTTATGCACGGAGAATTAAGGCAAATTTAGTACCACTACATCCGACTGAAAACAAATGAAGATTAGAGTTGCTGGCCAGCAGACACTCGTAATTTTTCCCCTCCCGGAGAGAGGTTTCAACATCACGCGCCCAGGTTGCCTGAGAGTTCCTCAATATGTTCCCAGGCGTACGCTGCAGAACGATCGAGAAGGTATGAATAAAGTTTAAGGCTCGCCACAAGCCCGATGAGCGCGCCCAACAGAGGCAACCAGGGTAGCTGCCAATACCAGGCAGCAAAACTCACAATGGCCGCGATTGCGATCACAGGCAGACTGACCAGGAGCGACGCGATGCCCGCTGCACCGGAGACCATCTTGGAACTCATCTTGCTGAGTTCGATTCGCTTGGGCCAATAAACCGATATGAGGTTACCCGCGCCCAGCTGAATCACCAAAATCGTAAAGAAGGCTATTGTCACAGTGATGGTGGGCAGTGCAGGAGGATGTGCGATCAGGATAATCGCCGCTTGTGCAACCAGGTAAAGGGCGCCAATCATAGCGGCATTCGTAAGGTTTTTTCCCACCAGGACTTTTCTAAAGCTCACAGGACACAACAACCAACGGCCGAAGCCCTCATTGTCCATACCGAACGTGTTGTAGGCAACGTTGGGCACCGAGAGCAGGATGAAACCTGCCATTCCGGCCAGCATGGCTTCTGGAGTTTTGGTGAAAAACAGTTTATGCGCAGGGCCGTTGAGAGCTAACAGAATAAAAACGATCGGGGAATACACCAGCTGCAGGAGGAAGCGCGAGCTTTGCCGGGCATAACGAAACTCTTTCTCCATAATCGCTGCAATGGCGTCGTCCACAAGAGGCAGCCTCCAGCCGGGCTCGACCTTCATCTCTTTGCGCGCTGTGTAGCGCTCAGCGTAAATCTCGCCCAGGTAGATGGAATGCAGCTGGCGCCAAAGCAGGAAAAGCGCCAGGCCAAGATAGAGCATGAGTCCGCCGAGGGCCGCCCATTCAGTGCCACCGTGAAGGGAAAGCGCAGCTATCGCCCGTCCGGGAGGGGAGAATTGGCGCAATGGAGTCACCAGGTCCATCAGCCATGAGGGCAAGGCGAAGATGCGCATATTCGTCCAGTAGCCCGTGGCAAATTGAAGAACCTGCGGAAGAAGTATGAGAATGAACATCAGGAACACCATGCGTTCCCGACCCTTGCGCGTGCTCTGAAAGCGTTCGAACAAGCCAATCACGATTCGATTCAACAGCAGGTTGAAAGCGGCAAAAAGCAGAAGCACAAGCGCTGCGCCGGGAGCCCATGCCGGACGCACCACTGCCACGCCGATCCACATGGCCGCAAGCCACAACACGCAAGTGATCGCCGCCGGGTCAGACACGCCGTAAGCGGAGCTGAGTAGAAAAAATGAACGGAAGGAGATGGGATAACGAGCGACTTCAGTGAAGTTGAGACCGGGCGAGTATCCTTCCAGGAGGATAGGAGCAAGCTGCCACACCAGGAGAACGGCCCAGAGAAGGAAATCCAGCAGATCGCTTGTTCCGATCTTGAGGAAGGCCATGGTAAGGCCGAAAAATGCACCGCTGGTGATAAGAACAAATCCCGCGCCAAACAGAATAAACAACGCCTGAAAGGCGATTTCAGCGCGACGGCCGGTGCGGCGCAGAGAATTTAAAAACAGACGCCAGCGCAGGAGCAGAAGCAACACGAAATGGTTGTTGGAGTCTGCTAAAGCCAGGAGAGCACCTCAGCATCCTGGCGTGCGCCACCCACAATCTGCAGGA
>DASTPO010000176.1:0-6459 GCA_035762225.1 Candidatus Angelobacter sp. | reverse complement strand
ATCGTGATTGCCGCGGTTGTTCTCGGCAACCAATGGTGGGGAAAAGAAGCCAGCGCCAACGAGCGGCTGAATTACAAGCTGCCCCAGATGCATCCGTCATTGCTGGCGGGCAGCCTGTTGCGCCTGCGTCTGGACAATCCTAATGAATCAGAACCTACACGGTTCAATAGCCCGCAGCCGGACCGCATTCTCCTTGATGACCTGATCCCCGACCACGGCCATCTCATGCACCTGTTCATGGTGCGCATGCCTGACATGAAAGCTTTCTGGCACCTGCATCCTGACCAGACGCAGCCCGGTGACTTCGCCGTGAACCTGCCGATCATGCCGGAGGGCCAGTACAAGCTTTTCGCGGACATAGTTCACCACACCGGCTTTCCTGAGACAGAAGTCGCTACGGTGAATCTGCCCTCGGTAGCGGGCGAAGCGATGAGCGGCGACGATGCCGGCTCCTTCGACCTGGCTCCGGCCGACAAGACAGCACAGCTTTCCGGCGGTTATCGAATGGTGTGGCAGCATGACGACCGTCCTTTCCGTGCCAACCAGCCTTACTGGTTCCGCTTCAGCATTGAAGACCCGAACGGCAAACCCGCCGCTGATCTTGAACCCTACATGGGAATGGCGGGACATGCGGTCTTCATGAGCGTTGACGGAAACACTTTTGCGCACGTTCATCCCGCTGGATCGGTCTCCATGGCCGCTGTGGACCTGGCCGAAGGCGATAGCGCTAAAGCCGGCATGGCAAATATGGGTCATGGCACATCTGCCGCCGACGTGTCCTTTCCTTACGGCTTTCCCAAACCTGGCGAATACCGGATTTTTGTCCAGGTCAAACGGGCCGGAAAGGTGGAGACGGCGGAATTTGTCGCCCGCGCGCAGTAGAAACAAAACCGGAGCCGCGCTTTGCAATCCGCCTCATCCGGGCGTAGAATTTTGGCGAATGTCCCGCTTCTTCCACGGCTTCACTTGACAATAGTCCGGCAAACCTCCGGTCGGACGTTCATTCTTGTCACTCATTAAGCCAAAAGGAAGAATTTCATGCTGCGCAGAATTTCTGCTGTCTCGCTTTTCCTGTCGTTTAGTTTGTGCGCGTTCGGGCAAAGCAAGCCACGCCACTTTGAGCTCGACTACTCTTTCAGCGTTCGCATCACCGATCCCGGCAAAACGCTCGACGTTTGGTTTCCCATGCCCAAGTCAGATGACTACCAGCAGGTACGGATCATCTCGCGCAGCGGAGATCTTCCTCTGCAGGAAACTACCGAGCCGGAATACGGCAATACGATGTTTTATGCCCACGCCGACAAAGCCGATCGCGCGGAATATCACTTTAGCGTGAAGTATGACGTGGTGCGGATGGAGCACCTGGCGGCAGTCGCGATCAAAAAGCCGGTTTCGGAGAAGGACCTTGCCCGTTTCCTACAGGCCGATAACCTGGTGCCGATCACGGGAACACCCGCGACTCTTGCAGCGGAACGGGTCAAGCCCGGCATGACCGATTTGGATAAAGGCCACGCCTTCTACGATTACGTCTTCTCCACCATGAAATATGACAAGACCGGCACTGGCTGGGGCAAGGGCGATACGCTTTGGGCATGCGATTCCAAACGCGGCAACTGCACGGACTTTCATTCCGTCTTTATCTCCATGGCGCGTGCGCAAAAAATTCCCGCTCGTTTTGAGATGGGGCTCTCTATTCCTGAAAACGCAAATTCCGGACAGATCGCCGGATACCATTGCTGGGCGGAGTTTTATACCCGTGATCGCGGATGGTTTCCGGTGGATATATCGGAAGCCTGGAAGCATCAGGAAAAGAAAGGTTATTTCTTTGGCGCGCATGACGTGAACCGCGTCCAGTTCAGTGTGGGTCGCGACGTGGAACTGCGTCCGCGGCAACACGGCGATCGCGTCAACTATCTGATCTTTCCCTACGTTGAACTCGGTGGCGAGGCCTATCCGAACGTGGCAAACGCCATCTCCTTCAGCGATGTAGGAAACGAAGCTAAGCGCGCGTCGCGATAACGGCGCTTGCATCAAAAGGCTGTTGTGACCAGAGTGACAGTAGTGGCGCAACGTGTGAAGTGGCTTGCGTGTTTGATGCTGGCGCTGGCCGTCGCATCGGCCGCGCAAGCGCCACCGCAGCACGCGCGCGTGGAGTTGCTGTCGCGTCAGGAAGCTGCCTCGGCCGGAACCGATTTGGAGCTGGGCGTTCACTTTGCTCTCGATCCCGGATGGCATATCTACTGGGTCAATCCTGGCGATTCGGGCCAGCCGCCGGTGCTCAAATGGCAGCTTCCCGTGGGCGTTACCGCGGGCGCCCTCGAGTGGCCGCGCCCTGAGCGCATGCAGCCCAGCGCGGAGTTGGCGGACTTCGGATATCACGATGATGTCCTGCTGCCGATAGCACTCCACACTGGAAAATCAACTTCCCCGGGCTCCTCCATCGACATAAGCGCCGACGCCAGATGGCTGATCTGCCGTGAGGTCTGCATTCCAGAGCGGGCGCAGCTTCATCTGGCGGTGCCGGTTGCGGCAACCGCGAAACTGAATCCGCAATCAGCGCCGATGTTCGCCAGGACAGAAAAGCTGCTGCCACAGCCTCTGCCTCGCGGGTGGAAAGCCTGGGTCCAATCGGGCAAAGAAGATTTCAAGTTGACTCTGGCAACGGGCAAGACGATCACCGCGGCGCAGTTCTTCCCGCTTGATCCCGGACAGATCGACAATCCGTCACCACAAAAAGTTCACCCGACCGTCACAGGCTTTACCATGTCGCTCAAGAAATCTGATCTTCTGCTCAAGCCCATCACGGTCTTGCGCGGCGTGCTGGTCGTCCCGGGCGGCGCTGCCTATCGGATTGAAGCGCCCGTGCGGCAATCGGTACAATAAGCTTCTGGACTCAAGGGATAGGAGGCTTCATGAACAACTTCCATCGTTCGGTGTTGCGTCTGCTTGTCATGCTGGCGCTGGTTGCCTCGGCCTTTGCCGTCAAGATCGGAGACCCGGCCCCCGGCTTCACGGCCGTGGACAGCAATGGCAAACAGCAACGCCTGTCAGATTACAAAGGCAAGTTTGTTGTTCTGGAGTGGCACAACCAAGGCTGCCCTTATACCAAGAAACATTATGAGAGCGGCAACATGCAGCGCCTGCAAAAAGGATGGACCGCAAAAGGCGTGGTGTGGCTCACCGTGATTTCTTCCGCTCCCGGCACGCAGGGGTTCGTTACACCAACACAGGAAAACGATTACCTGAAGACCATGAATGCCGCGCCCACCGCTGTGCTGATGGACCCGGGTGGATCGCTGGGGCATCTCTATTCTGCCAAGACCACGCCGCATATGTTCGTCATCGATCCTAACGGAACGCTGGTGTATCAGGGCGCCATTGACGATCATCCCACCTCTGACCAGGGAGATATCGCCAGTTCCAAGAACTATGTTTCCACGGCTTTGCAGCAAGCCATGAGCGGCAAGCCTGTAACCGATGCCGCCACCCGTCCGTACGGCTGCTCAGTGAAATACAGGGATTGAGGCCGGGTAAACGGGATGCGCCTGCCGCAGGACCTGCTGGAAAGCGTGCAGGCAGAAATCGATAAGGTCGAGCGGAGACGGCTGGTTCAGGCCGCAGCGCAAATCTCCGAGCATTACCAATCCGGCGACATCTCCTCTCCGGCCGTTACCAATGAGGCGCAGCGCGCCGCCTACCTCGCAGTCCGTTTCCCCGCCACCTACGCCGCAAACCGTCGTGTCTTATCTGAGATTAATGATCGCGTTCCTGAAGCGCACATTTCCAGTCTTCTCGATCTCGGCGCGGGCCCGGGCACTGCTCTGTTCGCGGCCAGTGAACAGTTTCCCGCACTGCAGCAGGCCACGCTTCTAGAGTCTGACCAACATTGGCTCGCGCTGGGTAAGAATCTTACCGGCAGGAGTCCGCACAGTGCAGTCAGCGGCGCGCAATGGCTTCGCCAGGATTTGCGCTCTGGCTTTGCCTGTACGCCGCACGATCTGGTCGTGATCTCCTATGTTCTGGGCGAACTTGCGTCCTCGGCCGCTGAAGGAGTCCTCAGAAAAGCCTGGGGCTGCGCGACAAAGTTCATGGTGGTGCTGGAGCCAGGTGCACGCCGCGGCTTTGCGGCAATTCATGCTGCACGCTCCTTGCTCATTCAGATCGGAGCAAATATTCTTGCGCCCTGTCCTCACCATGGCAGCTGTCCCATGGCAGCGGCCGGCGACTGGTGCCACTTTTCCCAGCGCCTGGAACGCACCTCCCAGCATCGACAACTCAAAGGCGGCGCGCTTGGCTATGAAGATGAAAAATTCTCTTACTTGGTGGCCAGCCGTGACAGCATTGCCGCCGCGGGTTCCCGCATCGTCCGCCATCCCGGCATCCATAGCGGTTACATTCAGCTTGATCTCTGCACACCCGCCGCCAGCCTGGAAAAACGAACAGTGACCCGCTCACACAAGGAGGCTTATAAACAGGCACGAAAGGCTGAATGGGGTGATGCGTGGAAAGACTCCGTGTAGGCTTGCTGCGTTCAGTGCCCATCTTCTGCGATGATGTCTAGCGTGCCTGGATTTTTTATCTTTCCCCTGCTTCGCTGGATCGTTGACTTTGTCACCTGGGTCAAAGGAATGGGTGCGTTGGGAGGCGTGCTTTACGCCGCCGCCTACATTGTGGGTACAGCTCTGTTCTTCCCCGGGCTGCCGCTCACGCTTGGCGCCGGATTTGTCTATGGAGCAGTGATTGGCACGCTGGTAGTCTCGCCGGCCAGTGTTGCCGGAGCCTGTGCGGCGTTTCTCATTGCCCGCTATCTCGCCCGCGACTGGGTCACCCGGCGAATGAAGAAGTACCCGCAGGCCGCCGCCATTGATCGTGCCATCGAGAAGAACGGCTTCAAGGTGGTGGTTTTGCTGCGTCTCCAGCCGGTGCTGCCTTTCAATATGCTGAATTACGCTCTTGGCCTGACCAGCATTCGCCTCCGCGACTACGCCCTGGCTTCCTGGATCGGCATGCTTCCCGCCACCATCCTTTATGTGTATCTGGGCTCCATCATGAATGACTTCTCTGACCTTCTTCGCGGACGGCCCAACTCCGGAGTTGCCGGTCGAGTCTTACTATGGGGCGGCCTGGCTGCAATCGTGGTTTTGGTATGGTGGCTCGGTCGCATCGCCAAACGAGCCTTGCATGATGAGATGGGCCCGGACGCCGGTAGCCATCAATAAAGACCTGGCACCAATCCAGATCATCTCTGTATAAGACTTGTTGCATGGTTCGTATCGGTCCTTATGCCTGAAGCCATCGTCGCCATCTTCGCCAAGCGTCCGGAACCTGGTTCGGTCAAAACTCGGCTGATTCCCGACCTTGGCCCCGAACAAGCCGCGGCGCTGGCCGAAGCCTTTCTGGAAGATACGGTCTCCATGGTGCGCACTCTCGATTGGGCTGAGTGCATTGTGGCCGCCACTGCCGGCTTCAGCCGCAGTTATTTCAAGCCGGACGAAGTCTGGTTGCAGTCGGAAGGCGATCTGGGCGAGCGGCTGGAAAAAATTCTGCGTCTGGCGCTGAAGCGCAGGCAAATCGTGCTCGCCATCGGCGCCGACACTCCCAACCTTCCTCCCGCACTTCTGGAACGCGCCCGAGAAGCTCTCACCACAGCCGACGCCGTTCTCGGCCCTTCCATCGACGGCGGCTTTTATCTCCTCGGCCTTAAAGATTGTCCCGTGGGCCTGCTGGATGGCATTCAATGGAGCCATCACAGCACGCTGGCCTCCACCACCGCCAAACTCGAGCAATTCGGCATGAAAACCGTTCTTATCGACCCCTGGTTCGACATTGACGGCCACGAAGATCTTGAACGCCTGCGCCGCCAGCTTGCCGACAATCCCTCCTCTGCGCCCCGGTCTGCTCAGCTACTGGCCCGCATGTCCCAGAGCCAATGACCATCGCCACTCCACTCACGATCTCAGTGGTAATTCCCGTGCTCAATGAGCGGGAAAATCTGCCGGCGACCATTGCCGCTCTCCATTCCTGCCGTGGGATCAGTCAGATCATCGTCGCAGACGGCGGCAGCGCCGATGGGACACTGGAATGGCTGCAATCCGAGCAGGCCGCCCGGCATACTTCTCAACCCACGCTCACCGTCATCAACGCGCCGCGTGGCAAAGGGCCGCAGGTGAACGCCGGAGCATCAACCGCCGTCGGCGATGTATTGCTCTTCCTTCATGCCGACTGCCTGATCACGCAGGCCGCCGTCGACGCGTTGCAATCCGCTCTTGCCGATCCTGCGGTCTGCGGTGGAGGTTTCTATCTGCGCTTCGCCGAGCCCCGTCCACGGTCGCTGCGCCTGGTCTCCTGGGGCATCAACATTCGCGCCCGCGCGCGTCACTCCGCCACCGGCGATCAGGGCATTTTCCTGCGCCGGAAAATCTTCCACGCCATCGGCGGAGCGCCCGACTGGCCGCTGTT
>DASTPO010000175.1:0-3229 GCA_035762225.1 Candidatus Angelobacter sp. | reverse complement strand
TGCCCGACGGACGCCGCTGGCTGGATCGCGCTGATCCGCGCATCACCGGCGCCACCATGGCGGGAAATGATTTGTGGTTTGCCTGGGGTGTGGATGCAGGGTCCAACCACCGCCCGCAGCCGTTCGTGCAGATTGCCAGGATCGATTCCACCGATTTCACCAAGGTGGAGAACATCGATCTGTTTGATAGCGATTCCGCAATTTGCTATGCCGGCCTGAGCACCAACAGCGCCAATGAAGTCGGTGTCTCATATGCGATTGGCGGGGCCAAGCCGCCCACGTATGTGGTGGGCATTCTTACCAACACGCAGACCCACGTCGAGGTGGGGCTTGGCGATCGCGGGCCGCTGCCTGACCCGCAAAGCGGCGCAGGCCAGTGGGGAGACTTTCTTACCTGCCGGCCGGTATTTCCTGACCGCAGACTTTTTGCCGGCGCGGGATACAGCCTGAAGGGAACAGTTGACGGAAATAACACTGACGCGACGCCGCGTTTCGTAATCTTTGGCCGCGCTAGTGAAGCGACCGCAACGGTCTCTGACAGCGCTGCACTCGCTGCTCGGGCTCCGGTAAAACACCGGCGAGGAGGAGTGGGAGCTGGCGCCGGTGGCGCGGGCGGGAGCGGAAACAGAGGCGACGGCTCCGGTCCGTTTACTGATGTGAACAAACTCCCAACCGTTTCACCGGCGGTTGGTGCGCAGATCAAGGCGGCATGCGGCGTGAGCGCCAGCGCGCGCGCCTTCCCACCGCCGCTTGGCCCCACGCTTACTATGATGGCCACAGCTCCGGGCAAGGAGCGCTGGCCGGTGAAAACCGGCACTGATCAAGACGTGGCCCTGGTGGGAAAAAATGTAATCAACGGGCACGATTACGGCGCCGGAATTGTGGAAGCAACCGTGGAAGAGCTCATCAGCATTCCTCGTCCGGCGGACATGGCCGATCCAAAGTCAGAAAATCCAGCGTATCAGAACAAGCGTTCCAAGCCGCTGGAACTCGTGGTGTGGCGCCTGCAAGTTACCATCACGGCGCTCAAGCTCGAAGCTGATGGCGATTATCACCTGGTGCTTCAGGGTGACAGCGGCGAGACCATGATCGGCGAGATACCCACACCCACCACGGTATTCCTGGGTAATAGTCCGTGGCTCAGCAACATCAAGGAAGCGCGCCAGCAAGTGGATGACAAGCTGGTGCATCCTCTCAACCCGCGTGATTTTGTGCCCATGGGCAATATGCTAGTGCCGCGTTCAGCCGCCCCACCGGAGCTGCGCAACGTGATGGCCGATATTCGCCTGCCGGAATCGTTTGTCACTCCTCCGCCCGGCCAGGAAGCCACCATGCCGGCATTCAAGACCAAGGTGAGTCCAACGCCGGCGCGCATTACCGGTGTGGGGTTCTTTGACAAAGTCCACGGGCAAATGGGTGTTTCACAATTGCAGGGCATCGAGCTGCACGCCGTTCTGAAGATTGAATGGCTGTGATCTCCGGGGAGCGTTCTTGGTGAGTGACGGCATCTCATTGAGCTACATTGTTCCGCTGGCGTTCTGGACGGTGCTGATCGCGGAGCTGGTGGGCGACAAGTCAATTTATACGTTGACGTCGCTCACGCTCCGCTTTCGCGCCAGCCTGGTCTTTGTCGCCTTCGCGCTGGCGAGCTCAGCCAAGATGCTGGTGGCCGTTTTGCTCGGCACCGCAATCAATCGTTTTCAGTCGCACTGGACATACGCCATCAGCGCAGTGGCGTTCTTTGTCTCCGCCGTCCTGATCTGGACGGAAAAGCCCGAACTCGTCTCTGCCGACCATCCACCTCCATCCACCTGGACCAAGGGTGCGCTGGCCTGCTTTGCATCGTTCTTCCTCACCGAATGGGGAGATCCCGGCCAACTCTCCGCCGCGGCGCTGGTCTTGAAATCACACATGATGCTCGGCACATGGCTCGGTGGGACCCTGGCCATCATGACCAAGGGTGCGGTGGCGATGACCATTGGAATGCAGATTCGTCATCGACTTCCGCAACGCACGCTGCGCCTCCTCGCCTCGTCTTCGTGCTGCGTGCTTGGTGTTCTGGCGCTGGGCGAGAGCATGATGGCATAGGCGGAAACCTTCAAATACTCCGCTAAAGAAATATCGCAATCCCACATCGTCACTTGCCTTCAGCTTGCATAGAGCAGCGATCCGCGATGATCAAATCATTTTGGAAATAGATTAGTGAAACCTAGTCCGCTTAATCCCGCTGGTATTGCATGCTATGTGAACTACCGATGTTCATTGGGTGTGATCGAATCTAGTTTTTGCGCAGCATAATTCCCGTATTGGAACTTGTAGGGAAAACAGAAAAATAAAATTGCTGAACTATGAGCGACGAAAGCATTTGCTATATTGCCGCAGGCTCACGAAGCAGTGTGAGCCACTTTGAGTCGTTAAAAAAACTTCAAAGGAGGAAGTAGCCATGAGGACGTTCATATTCAACGAGGAAGACACTCTGAACCCATCGGCCGCCGCGTATCCATGGTGGATGTGCATTCTGCCCCCGACCGCCGACTGACACACTTGGCAGGCGTCGGGCCCGGCGCCTGCTGTACCTGCTAACTGGCACCGAGGTGGGAAAAGATGTCCTCTCAAGAAAATCCGCGCGTTGATGGCGTCGCGTCCGCGGCTCGACCCAGCGGCAGCCAGGTCATCGCGCTTTCGGTTGTCGACGGCGAGGCCGGACGGGCCGCTCTGGACCGTTGGCAAAATAACATGCGTGAAACTGGAATCGATCGCGAGTGGCGTCTGGATTGTACTTGCACGTTTGGAGGGCCATGGGGGGGAATACGGGACTTCTTTTCTGATCTGTTTCCTCAACTACAAATGGATTTTCCGGAAATCCTGAACCGGCATTGTTACGAGCTAAACACGGTCGTTCCCGCACTGCGCCGTAAGATCTCTGTGCGCAACTCCAACCTCACCGACCAGGCTGAGGGAGAGGAAAAGGTCAGAAACTATCCCGTGGATCGCGCTTACCGCATTGTTCACGGCCTGGTAGATGTGGTTGGGGCACTATATTCGAAGAGCGCACACGGTGGCCGCTGGCTGATCGTCGCCGATCATTTTGACCAGGCGGGCGCACTGAACCGCCGCTTCTTTCGCGAGTTGGTGCGGCGTGTAGGGCCGTTCATGAACTTGACCCTGGCCGTTGTGGCCCCGGTTTACGAGGCGCAAAGGGTGCTGGATGAATTTCGCGGCTTCGCAG
>DASTPO010000174.1:0-4143 GCA_035762225.1 Candidatus Angelobacter sp. | reverse complement strand
TGCACGTTGGGGGGCAATTCGTAAATCTTCCAGCCACGATAGTCGATGGAGATAGGCTCGACCCACTCGGCGGAGAAGTCAGCGAGGTCCGGCAGCTCCATGGTTCCGCCGGCAGCAGCAGAAGTTTGAACGATGGCCTGGGCAATCTCACCTTTATAAAAAGCGTCACGGCCTTTTTCCGCGATCAGGCGCAGGGCTTTCGCTATATCCGGGTTGCTGAACTTTGCGCCCAGTGCGGGGACTTTACCGCCGGGAAGAAAAACCCTGCGGGCTTCAGGGGTCTTTTGCAACTTGGCTTCTTCGTCGGCCCAATAGGCGTGGATGATCTCCGGAACGGCATAGCCTTGATCGGCGAGTTGAATGGCCGGGGCGAAAAGATCTTTCCAGGGAAGCCGCCCGAAACGCTGGTGCGCCTGGCTCCAGCCTTCCACGGCGCCGGGGACCGTTACCGACTGAATGCCATCGTGGGGCATGGCGGTGATGCCCTGCCGGGCAAGATATTCAATGGTGAGTTTGCGCGGCGCCCATCCGCTGGCGTTGAGGCCATAGAGTTTGCCGGTGCGGGCGTCCCAGTAGATGAGGAAGAGGTCGCCACCGATGCCGTTCATCATGGGTTCGGTCACACCGAGCACGGCATTTGCGGCGATGGCAGCATCCATGGCAGAACCACCACGCGCCAGGATCTGCGAGCCTGCCTGGGAAGCGAGATAGTGGCTGGTGGCAACAATGCCGCGGTCGGTCATGACCACGGAGCGTCCGTACGAGCGGTCCTGTGGGGCGGCGTTGTAGGTCATGGCTAAAAGCAAAGCGGAGAGCAGACAGAGTTCCCGTCGCAACCTGCACCTCTGCCGGTAATTGGAGCCGGCAGAAAATTATAGACGACCTGGCGGACGACTATGGCGCTTTCTTCTTCCAGCTGAACCGCCGGCCGATGATGGCCTTGACAATCAGATGATCGGTGGACCGAGTAACACCCCAGCCGACGCCAAAGTTGATTTCCCATTCCGGCGATACATTCAGGTCAACGGAGGGGAAAAATTGCTGCTGCTGTTCACTAAGAGGATCAAAGCTGGTGATGGGGCCAACCGAGCCGTAATACTCCAACCCGCCGCTGACAACTTTGGAGAAATCGTAGCTTACCTTGACGTTTGGGGAGAATTCGAAGCCCTGTTTTACGTTGTCGCCATGAATGGATTTATCAATGGTGGGATTGAAGGAGAGATACCAGGGGCCAATCTTTTTGTCGACGATAGGACGCATCTCCCAGGTCCAGGAATCAGGGGAAAACGCCCGGCGCTGATAGCCAACCTCATTGGAGAGGCTTAGTCCAACGGGCCAATGCCATTTTTCCGGGACGCGAAAGCGGGGACGAATGTGGTCGCCAACCCAATCCCATCCGTCACCGGAGCGCGCGCTGGTAAAAATGTAGAACCCTGTCTCAAACCAATCTGTCCAGCCCTGGGTAATCTCAATGGTTTCATGGACCGCGTGTTCGGTGGGGCGAACACCATCTATAAGGTTCTTTTCACCCTGGGCGGTAAAGTTGGTATGGAACTCAACCATGGTGGAACGGGGCTCGACCGTGTCGGCGCCGTAGACCTGGATTTCATAATTATCCTGCGCGCGCATTGCAACCGCGCAAAATAGAATTGCCAGAAATGCTAGAGATCGAAAAAGCGTCAGGACCATCACCCACCCTTTGACGAACCAACCGCAAAATATTGGTTATAGCTGGTCAGGGGGGCGAACATCAACTGGCGGGCGGTGACATGCATTGATGAAGAGACCGCAAATAAAAGGGGCTGCCGAGAGAGCAGCCCCCTTTATACCTTTTCCTTCTACCTTGCTCTGGTGCTCAGGCTGCTTTGGCAGCTCTCTTTCTTTCAGCCCAGCGCTTTTTCATCATTTCTGAAATGCGCCTTTTCGCAGCGGCGCTCAAACGTCTGCGTCCACGCCTGCCTACTATGCCGGCCGGCCCACGACGACCAGCCATAGAACCGCGCAGAGCAGAAATAGCTTGCTCTAAACGGTCTCTTTCAGCTTCCAACTCCGTGATGATCTGATGCGTATCCATATAGCTCCTTCCGTCAAGCATGCTACCAGTGAAGAAGATTGGCTGCAAACAAATTAGCCTAATAATTTTTAGTGCTTGCATGCTGATAGTCTCGGCCGACAACTTATCTAGATCGAGCTACCCGTGAGGCTTTGCCGGGCAACTTTGGGGGAATTTAAAGACTATTAAGCGTGCAAGGCGTAATTCTTTATTTCATGATGTGATTCGGGGTCTGGAGAGAATGGAAAGGCCCTTGGATTCTCCGCATTCTTAGAGTCTCCGAGGCGGAGGCACAGATTTTCCATCGGCTTTTGCAGCGTAAAAACAGGGTGATTCAGCCCCACTGGAGGCCGACCAGAGCTGCACGATGGACCCTTCTTGAGAACAACAGGGCTGGATTTCCACAGTCCCGCGATATGCAGAGACTTGCATAGGCGAGGTATTCGATTCCATCTCACATGGTCTTTCAGCTCACTAAAAACGGCCGGGCAGCATGGAGATCGATGCAACACAGAGGAGAAGACTATAGATTCCATCCTTTCAACCTATCAACAATCCCAAAGTGGGAATCCTATTCGCAATGTGAAAGGGTGCGCCTCATGAGGCGGCGAGGAAACATTGGAGTTTTCTTTTGTAGGTAACATCTTGATGCGATCCTATCGCGTCATGGCATGACTGCTACGACCGAGAGTGATTTTGCTAGCTGGGGAAATGGAAATGGACATCGTATTTGGAAGGAATCGCGACGCCATTGCGCGTAGCCGGACGATAGCGCCAGTCACGCAGGACGGCGATCACTCGTTCGTCCACGCCATGTCCCAAACCCTGAAGCAGCTTCTCTTCAACGACGGCGCCCTGGGCGTCAATGGTGACCTCGACGATGACGTCGCCCTGGAGACCGCTGGGAAGTTCGGAGCGGGAGATACGCAGGTCCTGAAACGCCATGGGCAGCGCCGGCTTAACTTCATCCCCGCTGGCAGGGCCGTCATAGCCGGAACCTTGAGTGGATCCAGCCTCGTTTTGGCCGGTAGGCTTCTCCACCTCAAGCGTATTAGTACGCTTTTTCAACCGTGTTGGACGCGTTTTTTTAGGCGCGGTCGGGAGAGAAAGCAAAGGTTTGGAAGTCTGGGTAAGCTGTTCCACGTCATGGGGCAGGTAAAGCGTTACCGAATCCGGCGCAGCATTGCCACCTTCGCCATGGGCGATCAGTACAGGCCTTATGAAGAGCGGCACGGCAGGCCAGCAAAGCAGCGCAACCATGGCGATATGAATCGCGGCAGAACCAACCAGAGAGCGGCTCCAGCGCCGGTGTCGGGCCGTGCCAGAATGCGCCAGGGTAGTCCACTCACGCCGGTCTTGATCGAACAGGAAATCCATAACTGCCTTAGAGTTAGACGCTTTGACTATTGTAGTGTCACCGGGAAGGTGTACCAAGCCAAAAGGAGCGGGGAAGGCAATAAATCAAGGCGTTTGGGCACATGCAAAGCGTAGCTTTTGCGAGGTAAGCTGCCGGCATCAGAGGATTCGCGGTGCAGTCGGTCACAGCTTACCTTTGCTCCTATACCATGAGAAACACAGCTTATGCTATGGTCAAGAGACCGGACAGAAGAGTGTCCAAGGGCAATAGCTAGACGATCAACATGCGATTTTCCTTCTTCAATTCACCAGCAATGAGGGCCCGCCGGCGCAAGCGGCGGAAAGGCCCACGCGTGCCGACCGCGGAATCAGTGCTGCTGGTTGAGCTGCTGGCCGCGTTCTTGATTCTGGCTTTTTGCCTTACCGGCCGGCGAGGAGCGTTTCTGGATGACCTCCATCCCCGGGCGGACGCCATGCTGGTGGTATTGGTGGCGTGCGCGGTGGCGGGAACGCATTTTCTCTTTGTCAGGCGAATTCGCCCGGTATTGCTGCGGCGGGCTTCGCCGGTGGAATACGATCATCAGCGAATTCTGCTGGAGCTGGGAGATTCGGCGCGACACTCGAAGAGCCTGGCCGACGTCTACAAATTCAGCGTGAACACGGTAGCGCATGCGCTGGAGGTGGCCAAGGTCTCCATTCTGGTACGCGACCAGGAGAGCGGAAATTTTCTGCTG
>DASTPO010000173.1:0-18405 GCA_035762225.1 Candidatus Angelobacter sp. | reverse complement strand
ATGGCCTCCAGCTCCATCAGGGAATTCTCGCTGTAATCCAGTCGCGCATTGAACTCGCGCGCAATGGCAACGGCTTTGGTCGCGTAATCGTCCACCATGGCGGTGACGGAATCGTGGGTCTCCATCGCAACAGTCTAGCAGTTAGATCAGGTTGCGCTCTTTGACTTCAAGATACTGGTTTACCAGCGACGTGGTCAGCCGGCTGGGATCAATTTCCAGCGCCAGCGCGCCCTGGTTGCGGACCTTGCCAATCAGCGATTCACGGCGGTGGACCATCTCCTGGGCTGCTGCCACGGTGTAAAGATCAGCAGTACTGTTGGGGCTGCCGGCCGCAAGCTTGTTGAGATCAGTCTGCGCGATCACGGTAAACAGCAACAGGTGCTTGGAAAGGATTCGCGAAGCGCTTTCGATCACCTCCGGTGTCATGGACGTGTCCGCCAGGTCGGTGACCCAGATGATCAGCGCGCGCTGCTTCTGCATTTGCAGCAGCACTCCCGCGGCACGCAGGTGATCGGCTTCTGCAACTTCTTCCCGGGCTGATGCCAGGCTCTCAATGATGGCTCGCATGTGAGCCAACCCCCGGCCTGGCCCGACGCGCTGCTGAACGTTGCGCCCATACACCAGCAGGCCGACGCGGTCGCCCGAATAGAGCGCGATCTGGGCCAGCGACAGCGCGGCGTTCACTGAGAGATCCAGCTTGCTGAGCTCATCCACCCGTGCGCGCATGAGGCGGCCTGCGTCCATCACGATCCAAATGGCCTGGCTGCGTTCCACCTGGAAGAGCTTGGTTACATGCTTGCCTCGGCGCGCGGTTGCGGTCCAGCAGATGTTGCGGAACTCGTCGCCCCGCTGATATTCGCGCAGGCTTTCAAACTCCCGGCCCACGCCGCGTTGTCGGATCAAACGGCGCTCCAGTTCGATCTGGCGCGCGCGTGAAAGATAAATATTGTGGCGCTTCGCATCCTCCAGGTCGGGAAAAACCCGGATAGTCTGGCGCAGATCGGCGCGGGCCCAGCGCTCGGCAAAACCCGATCCGCTCTGGTAACGAAGGTAGGCCTCGCCCAGATGGATATCGCCGCGTTCGAGCGGGCGCACCGTGTAATGAGCGGCCGCGGAATCCTGCGGTGCCACTCGAAGCGTAAGCGTTGGCGGCTGCTGCATGAGTGACTGTGGAATATCGTCCAGCACGCTGCACTCAACTCCAATGCCGCCCGAATTGCGCACCTCGATGCTGACTTCCATGGCATTGCTCAGGGAAGGCAGACCGGCCCACGATCTTTGCACCTCAAGTCGATCAGCGCGCGGCAGGCGGGCCAGATCAATCGCCCAGGCGATGATCGCGCACGCGTCCCACGCAGCCATTACCAGGAGAAATCGCGAATCCCAAAATGAGGGTACCGCCCAAAGCGCTCCCAGGACCGTAATCAGAAAAAATCGGCGGCCGAAACCGAAACCCACGCGCCTGGCGCGATACGCCCGCGCGCTCAGCGGTTCCGGCGCAAGCAATGGTTGTTGCATTACCTGGGGACCTCAACCGAGCCGACAATCTCGGTAAGCACGCGGTCGCTATCAAGGCCTTCGAGTTCGGCCTCGGGCTTCATCATCACCCGGTGGCGCAGTACAGGCAGAACGGACGACTTCACGTCGTCGGGGATCATGAAGTCACGGCCTTCCAGTCCGGCGGCCGCCTTGGCAACCATCATCAGGCTGATGGCCGCCCGCGGGCTTGCACCCAGGGAGAGCGCGGGCCATCCGCGCGTGCGGCGGATGATTTCCACCATGTAGCGGAAAAGAGCGGCTTCAACTTTTATGTTGCGGATTTCCGCGCGCGCCTGGCCAAGCACCTCCGGGGAGAGAGGGACTATCTTTGCGGCGTCAAGGTTGTGAGCGTCAAATCCCTGGTGGTGCTGCTGCAAAATGCTGATCTCCTGCTCCGCGTCGGGATACGTCACCTTGATCTTGAGCAGAAAGCGGTCCAGTTGCGCCTCCGGCAAAGGATACGTGCCTTCGAACTCGATCGGGTTCTGCGTGGCAAAGACGGTAAAAAACTGTGAGAGCGGATGCGTGCTTCCGTCGATGGTGATCTGGCGCTCTTCCATGGCTTCCAGCACCGCGGCCTGAGTGCGCGGCGGCATGCGATTGACTTCATCGGCCAGAAGCAGATCGGTGAACAGCGGCCCGCGGTGCAGGGAAAACGCGCTGGTGGAGAGGTTGAGAACGTTGCTGCCGATGATATCCGCGGGCATGAGGTCAGAAGTGCATTGCACGCGCCGGAATTCAAGATCGAACAGCCGCGCAAAGCTCTTGATGACCAGTGTCTTGGCGATTCCCGGCACGCCTTCAAGCAGGGCATGTCCCCCGCACAAAATCGTAAGCAGGCACTGGTTGATCAGGTCGTCCTGGCCAACAATGATTTTGGCCAGCTCAGTTCGTCCGTGCGTGAGCACCTGGGACACTGTCTGCATGGGTAAAGCTCTCCTGTGATTGCCGCGGGATCGATCTCAAGTTCTGTGCCTGATGGTTTAGCTGTTGTACCAGTTCCAGTGCCCTGGCTTCTGACAGCTCCGGGGCTTGCAAATCGGATTCTATCTGCTGCAACAATTCCTCCAGCTTGTCATCTTTGTAACGGAGCCGGTTCTTGACGGCGCGCGCCAGGTCAGCCGCGGGCACGTCAGATTGTATCCCCAACTGGCGCGTGGCCTGCATGCGGAACCTTGCGTAGGGAATCGCCAGCGCCGAGTGCACCGCATGGCCGCGGCGATAAAGTTTGCCCAGCGTCTGCACAAACTCCAGTGGAGACAGGCGGGAAGACGCGGTCATGGGATGAATCGGGCCGCTTCGACGCGAAAAGGTAAAGATCAGCGCCGTGAAAACCAGCCCGCATTGCAACAGTCCGTATAAAACCGGCTTTTCGGTAAAGTAACTCCCTGCCGAGCTGCCGTAGTCATGAAAATATTCGTCCCACAAAACCCGGACCTCGTTGGGTTGGCCGATCGAATTCAACAGAAGTGCTGCGTTACCGGAATGGTTGATGGCTGAGTTGGTCAACGGCGTGCTCGCTGCCCACCAGATCACCTCTCCCTTTCCCACGTTGTAGGAGACCACGATGGGCCGACCTTCGTCCGCGTAATGCGCAAGATACTGTGTCGATGCGTCTTTCCAGTAGGACGTGGGTGACATCTGGATGGCGCCGCCGCGCGTCAGCGGCGTGAGCAGCTGCGGCTGATATTCCTTCCAGCTGGGCGACGGAAACACTTCGCGCTCAGTCTCCGCGGAGGGCAGATAGGACCATGCATTCGATCCAGTGGCAATTATTTTTCCCCCGCGGCTCAAGTAATTCTGCAAGGCATTTTTCTCGCCGCGCGTGGGAGATCGAAACGGACTGGCGAGCACCAGCACCGACCCTGCCGGATCCGCAGGAAGTTCGGTGGGAGATTGCTCCCAGCGCTCCACGTGGTATTGCAGCTCTTCCAGCAGGAGATATGCCGCTTTGGCGCCGCGGGTCTGCGCGGAATAGCTGCTGGGAACCACCGATTCTTCGTCTTCGCGTGACAGAACCGCCAGCACGATCACCAACAGCAGGAGAAACACGGAGGCCCAGGTCAGGAGCCGGCGATCGCTTTTGTCGATCAGCGGCACCCAAGCTTCTCCAGTTGGACCAGGGTTTCCTGGAAATCCGACTCGATGGCCGTCCCATAGCCATACCAAACCAGTTCCAGTTTGCGCGTCAGAGCCACGAGTACCGGATAGTTGGCTGTCCGAGCGCCAATTAACCGTAGATATTCACGCGGCGTCCGCGCCCGATTCGGCTTCCAGGCACCGTGTTGCTCAAGGTAGCAGATGCCGGCCCAGTAAGCGAGGTGGATCGCGTTTCGCCAGTCTTTTTGCTCTGCCAGCGCGCGCGCTTCCGCCAGCCATGCGCGCCAGCTTCGGGCGGATGGAGAAAAAGGAACGATCTCGCGTGGTGGAAGGTCATCCTTCGGCCGGCGAAACCTTCTGATAGTCCAGATCAGCAATAGACACGCCGCCGCACCCACCAGAAGATAAATCAACAGTTGCATCCAATCAAAAGTCGAGCCGGCCCCGAAAGAAAGTTTGTTCAGGATTCGCCCCAGCCAGCGATAGACGCGGCCGGCAAGGGCATCCAGTACGCCCGGAGGTTTGACCTTCTGGAATTCACGGCCGGCAAGAATCTGGTTTAGCTTGCCGCGCGCTGCAGCCGGATCGGCTCCCGCATGTTCATACCGCTCTGCCGCCGTCTCCAGCGACTGAACGTATCTTTGAATCTTCTCCAGCTGTCCGGGACGCTTGCTCTCGTCGGATCTGGCGTACGCCGCCAGGTCATTCCGGAGCGCCTTAAAGCTGACTTCGATCTCACCTGACGCGGCGGCGACAGCGACATGATCTGGAATCTCAGTGACCAGGACGGCGGCCCCGCCAGGGTGGCCCTCCAGCGCTGCGACCTTCTCTTCTATGCGGTGCAGTTGCGCCCGGTAGGCCGCTGGAGACACGCTCTCTGCCCGCGCCGCGGGTGCACCCAGACAGGCCAGCAACGCCGGCAGCAAAAACGAGCTGGCAAGAATGCGTTGGTTCATCCGATTATTGGGGGAGCCGCCGCAACCGCCGCTTGTTGCTGTCCCACTGCTTCCACCATCAGTTGCAGATCAAAAGCTTCTTTGCGGACACGCTGGTCATAATAGATCAGTGCAACGGCGATATTGGAGATGGGGCTGGCGAGGACTCCGGCAATGAAGCTTCCAAGATGTTGCAGCACCACTCCGACGACAAATGCTTTGCGCTGCAGGAAAAGCCCATATAGCTGTGCGGGCATTCCAAAAGCCAGCGCGAGCGCCACACCCACAACCCAAGTCAAAAGATAGACCAGCATGAGCCGGCCCACAGACTGTTTGGTCAGGTTCCAGCTGCGTCCCAGCGCGGAGCCCACAGATTGTTGCTCCAAAATGCAGGCGGGAACGGCAAGGCTCAGCTTGCAGTACAAAAGAAACGCGGCAAAAGTACCCGCCGCAAACATCAGAGCCCCCCAGACAATGCCCACCACCATGCCCGCCGTCATGCCCGCACTTATGCTGCCTCTGGTGAATAATGAAGACGCAAATATTGCAAAAATGATGATGCCAACAACTTCCCCCACAAAGAGCGCGCCAAAGACAATCAAAGAAACCAGCACGATGACGCCCAGTACGCGCCAGAACCTGGAGAACACCTGCTTGTAGGCCTGCGCGATGGTAAGTTTCTCTCCCAGGTGTAATTTGGAGACGGCAAACACCGCCGCGCCTCCAGCCAGCGCGCTGCCCAGAACGTAAATCACGCCATAGCAGCAGAGGTAGCCAAACAAGAGAAAGACCGCCAATTCAGGCGTCTGCCTGGTGCCGGCGCGTGGTGGAATGCCCAATGGGATAAAAGCCAGCTGAATGACGAGCAGCATTGCCGGCAGCAGCGCGCCGATTCCAGCAAGCAACACAAAATTGTTTCTATAGAGATGAAAGGTGCGATCGAGCACCTGCGCAGTGCCCATTGGCCTTAGTGCTGGGTCCATACTAACGTGCTCTCCACAGGTGGCAAGGGCTGAATAGTAGCACAGAACATCACACTATCCGCGGCGCCAAATGAGCGGCCGGGAAAAGATGCGGGTCCCTGATTCTTTGCTCCCTTCACCCTTCTGGTAGGATAACTTTCTTCCCTTCGAGGTGAACCGATGAAAAACCTTAGTATGCTCTTTGCCATCCTGACGATCGCCTTACCGGCAAATAGCCAGGAAGCGAATTCCAAAGCTCCGGTAACTCAGTACGTACGCTGCGGCGCCCTGATACAGCCGGAAAGCGGCAAGGTGCAGCGCAATGTCTTGATCACCATCCAGGGAGAGCGCATCTCCGATGTGAAGGAAAATGTGGCCGCAAGCCCGGCGGGCGGAGGTCAGGTGATTGATCTCTCTGACCATACCTGCCTTCCCGGCTTGATTGATACGCACACTCACGTCCTGCTTCAGGGAGACATCACGGCCGCCGACTATGACGAACAGCTGTTGAAGCAATCAACAGCTTATCGCGCGATTCTGGGAACGCGCTCCGTGCGCCGCGCGCTGGACTATGGGTTCACAACCATCCGCGATCTGGAAACTGAAGGCGCAGGCTACTCCGACGTGGACCTGAAAAAGGCCATCAACAACGGGATCATCCCCGGCCCGCGCATGAAAGTGGCAACCCGCGCCATGGATGTCACGGGCGCCTATCCTCTGCAGGGATATTCGCCCGAGGTCCCGGTGCCTCACGGCGTGCAGGTGGTGGATGGGCCGGATGAAGGACGCAAAGCGGTGCGCGAACAAATCAGTTTCGGCGCCGACTGGATCAAGGTGTACTCCGATCGCAGTTATTTTGTCCGCCGTGATGGAGTGCTGGATGACATACCTACTTTTACCCTCGACGAGTTGCGGGCGATTGTGGATGAAGCCCACCGCGAGCATCATAAAGTCGCTTCACACGCCATGGCGCTGAACGGCGTGCACAACTCGGTGGAGGCCGGAGTCGACTCCATTGAACACGGCAACTACATTGCTGACGCCGACATTAAAACCATGGCCCAGAAAGGCATTTTCTACGTTCCTACAATTTACGTGGGAGAATACGTGGCCCAGGGGCGCGCCGCGGCCGGAGCGAAAGTATGGCTGGACATGATCAAGATCCACGAAGACACCTTCCGCCGCGCGCTGAATGCCGGAGTAAAAATCGCATTTGGGACTGACGTTGGCGGCTTTGACTGGGGCATCAATCCCGCACGCGAGTTCCCCTACATGGTGAAGTACGGCATGACTCCGGCACAGGCCATTCGCTCCGCCACCAGCAGCGCCGCCGAGTTGCTCGGGATGCAAGATGACGTGGGAACGATCGCGCAGGGCAAGTATGCCGATCTGGTTGCTTTGAAAGGCGATCCCATGGCTGATGTTGGCCTGTTGCAGCAAATAGATTTCGTCATGAAAGGCGGCCAGGTCCATAAATCGCCCGCACATTGAGTCCAACCCAGCACAGCTGGAATGAATCTATTTAAGGCAGATGATATTGTGGATCATTCTCGGCTTGAGCTGGGTATTCATCCTTGCGGCTGCGGTGTCTCTCTTCCGCATTGCGAGTTATGCCGACAAGAAGATGCGCCGTCTGGTCCAGCGCCCCCGCCGCACTGATCAGGCCGCATAACGCTCCCTCGCCCAGGAACGCATGGCATCTTTGCGCAAAGAAACGTTAAGACCACCCCGCAAATTTAAGACCTGTTCGATCTTTAGGACGTCCTTACGGCGTGATTACAATCCACTGCGCGCCTATGCCCAGAGTGAAAGGCGAATGCGTAAGCGGCGTTAATGTCCCGTTTGATCCGATGATGAAGCCGGAAATGTTCTGGGTTCCCTGATTGCCGACGTAGAGAAATGCGTTGCTGGGATCCACCGTAACGAATGCCGGCTGAGGGACGCCGAGCGAGACAAGGGCAAAAGGCGAGCCGCTGACCGGCGTCAGCGCTCCGGCACTGACCGTAAATGCGGAAACGCTCTCCCCCGCCTGATTGGCGGAAAACAACAGCGTACCGGCTCCATTCACTGCGATGGAGACCGGACCAACGCCGGTGGCAAAGGGCGAGCCGGCAACCGGAGCAAGCGCGCCGTTGGACTGAATACTGAAGCTTGCGATCTTGCTGTTCCCCGTATCGGCGGCGTACAGGAACTGTCCTTTGGAATCGATGGTAATTCCCGTGATATTCCCTCCGGCGGCAAAGGGTGAGCCGCCCAGTTCAGTCAATGTGCCACCCGAACCGATGGCAAATCCGGAAATTGTTCCCAGAGATCCATTGGAGACATACAGCGCAGCGGCGCTCGGCGACACTGCCAGGATCTGCGGGTTGGTCGCGCTGAGGGACGCAAATGGGAATGGCGACCCAGCCACCTGCGACAACAAGCCCCGGGTTGGATCAATACTAAAGACTGAGATCGTGGCCGGCGCTGCCGGGCTCAAGGATCCCTGGTTCAGGACAAACAGGAACTGGCCTCCGGAATTTATTCCCACGCTCACCGGATTGCTTCCAACCGGCGTCGGCGGAAGCGCCGTGCCAATGGGCGCCAGATCGCCATTGGTGTGATCGATGCTGAAGCCTCCAACCGTGTTTGCGGTCAGATTCGTCTCATAAATGAAGTTCTTGGAAGGGTGTAGCGCCATCGATACCGGACGCGCGTCGGTAGCAAATGATGTGAGCGCGAGCGGCAGCAGGTCTCCGGTGGAGTTTTCCGCCAGGGCATGAATGGAGTTGCTTCCCGTTCCCACCACGTAGACATTCGCCAGAATCGGCGCGACGCTGCTGCTCTTGGACCCGAGACATCCGCTGCACACAACCATCACTGATAATGACGTTATCCAAATAAGTGCTTTGATTCGCTGCGTTCTCATCCTTGCCCCTCAAATAAGAATAGTAATCTGGCGCACAAAACAGCGGGCGCATCAAGATGCCCGAGTGTTGGCCTGGTAAGTCTGTGAACCAGTCTAGCTGTTTCCCGTTGTCCCATCCAGTAGGAACGTGCCCGCTGCAAACTCTTGCACGCCGACGAGGCAAACATTCGGCTTCCGTCCATGGACATTCCCAGCCTGATCGATTTCAATATCTGTTTACCAGAAAGGGTTGCAGTCGTGACTGGTGTCCACGAATTTACTGACGTTGCTGCCGAGCCGGCCATTCGCGGGTTTCTGCACGAACCTGCTCTCAGCAACGGCGATACCCTGGTGCTTACTCACGGCGCCGGGGCTAACTGCCAGTCAAAACTCCTCACCGCCGTCGCGGAAGCGTTCGCCGGTATTGGTTTCCTGGTTTTGCGCTGCGATCTGCCTTTCCGGCAGGCGCGTCCACACGGGCCGCCCTTTCCCGCCATGGCCGCCCGTGACCGGGAAGGATTGCATCGCGCCGTTGACGTGTTCAGAGAAAGAACACCTGGCCGCGTGTTTCTTGGCGGACATTCTTACGGTGGCCGCCAAGCCACCATGCTGGCCGCTGAGCACCCGGATCTCGTCTCAGGATTGCTCTTGTTGTCATATCCGCTGCATCCGCCAAGAAAGCCTGCTGACCTGCGCACCGCACACTTCCCGCGGCTCAACACGCCGGCGTTGTTCGTTCACGGCGGGCGCGATCCTTTTGGCACGCACGATGAAATGCGCTCAGCGCTTACGCTGATACCCGGGGAGACGTGCCTTATGGAACTGGAGGGTCTGGGTCACGACCTCTCCGGCAAGAAAGCTGCCCCTGACGTTCCTCGCGAGATCGTTCACGCTTTCCGGGAATTCTTCCACGCTTCTGAATAGTCGCCGTGCATCGCCTGCCATTGCCCGCCAGCTACCTTCGCCACTGAAAGAACTTGAGCAGCAGGTCTTTCATCCACGGCTTCAATCGTCCGCGCATGGAGCTGTCGCCGATCCGCTTGATGATCTCCGCTTCGGTGGGGTAAGGATGAATCACGCTACCCAGGTCGCCCACCTTCATGCGGCGTTGAATTGCCAGCACCAGCTCGCCGATGCTTTCACCGGCGTGACTGCTGACCAGCGTCGCCCCCAGCAGCCTGCCATTCTTTTTGTTTACATGCACCCGCGCGAACCCGGCCGTGTCTCCGTCCACCACGCCGCGATCGTTATCGGAAAAAGGCAAAGTGAAACTCGCAACCTCAATTCCTTTTTCCCTGGCGTCCTTCTCGTACATTCCCACATGGGCGATTTCAGGATCTGTGTACGTACACCAGGGAATCACCAGGCTGCTGGCTCGCTTGCGGCCGAAGAACAGGGCATTCTGCAAGGCAATCCTGCCCAGCGCCTCCGCCGCGTGCGTGAAATGGAATGATGACCCGATGTCTCCCGCGGCAAAAATGTTGGCATTCGACGTACGCAGATGATCGTCGACAAGCACCTGCCTCTCGTCGTAGCGGACTCCCGCGCTCTCCAGATTTAGTCCTTCCACGTTGGGTACGCGTCCGATGGCGATAAGAATCTCATCCGCCACCACGGTTTCTCCGCCGTTGCCGCGGTCAAAGATCAGGATCTTGCCGACCGTGGATTTCTCCGCCCGCACCACCTTCGCGCCGAGAAAAAGCTCGATACCCTCACGACGGAACTGCTGTTCCAGTATCGCGGCGGAATCGGGGTCCTCGCGCGGAAGCAATCTCGTCATATCGCTTACCAGCGATACCTGGCTGCCGAGCCGGGCAAAGGCCTGCGCCAGTTCGCAACAGATGGGCCCTCCACCAATCACAACGAGCCGTCGCGGCAGGTCCGTCAACGAGAAAACGGTCTCATTGGTGAGATAGCCTGCTTCCTGCAGGCCAGGGATCGCCAGCGGCGCCGGCCGGGCGCCAGTAGCGATAATGGCCTTGCGAAACAACAGGCGCTGCCCCTCAACCTCAATTGATTTTCGATCGACAAAACGCGCCTCGCCCAGATAAACGTCCACGCCAAACTTGCTGAAGCGCTGGGCAGAGTCGTGCGGAGCGATCTCCGCGCGGACCTTGCGCACGCGGCGCATCACTTCGGCAAAATCAACCTGCGCTGGTGAAGTCTCCACGCCAAAAGCGCGGGCTTCCGTCACGGCCTTCACCACCCGCGACGCGCGGATCAGGGCTTTTGACGGAACGCAGCCGTAGTTGAGGCAATCGCCGCCCATCAGGTTTCGTTCAATCAATGCAACACGCGCGCCCAGAATGGCGGCTCCGGCGGCGGCTACCAGTCCGGCAGTGCCGGCGCCCAGCACCACAAGGTTGTAGCGCCCTGCGGGCGTTGGGTTCACCCAGTCAGGCGGATGCGCGTTTGCGATCAGGGTCCTGTTGAATTCATCCGCGGGGAGCACCTCGACCGGGTGCGGTGGATTCATTGCAGGCTGCCTCCGCAACTCGATCCTGCTCCTGCCGTGCAGCCGAAACAATGGCTCCCGGTAGCAATGTCGCTCTTCTCCAGGGCTGAGAAAGAGTCGATTTCCCAGATTGTCTTCGCGCCCGGAATCGTCATGTCCAGCATCTGGTTGAAGTCGCAATCATAGAGCTTGCCGTCCCATCCCACGCTCACCAGATCACGGCACATCACATGGTCCACCGTGGCAGGATTGAAATGATTCGTCAGCAGGCTCATGTAAGATTCCTGTTTCCCTTCCCGCGCCAGAAACTCGGCAAAACGCTTGATCGGCATGTTGGTAATGGTGAAGAGGCGATTGAACTCAATGCCGAAATTCTCCCGCAACTGAACTTTGTAGTCGGCCTCAAGCTTTTCCTGGGGCGGAGGCAGTGCAGCGCCGAGTGGGTTGTACACCAGGTTCAGTACCAGCGCGGAACCAGGCAAGCCATAACCGAGCCCGTTGAGCAGTTGCAGCGCTCGGATACTCTTTTCAAACGCGCCCTTGCCTCGCTGCTGGTCGACGTTGGTTTCGGTGTAACAGGGCAGGCTCGCGGTAATTTCCACCTGGTTCGCTCGCAGAAACTCAGGCAGGTCCTCCTGTCCGGGCTCAAACAGCACCGTCAGGTTGCAGCGGTCGATGACCTGTTTGCCCATGCGGCGCGATTGCGCCACCACATTCCGAAAATTTGCATTCAATTCCGGCGCGCCGCCGGTAATGTCCACGCACTGGATGGAAGGCGTGGCAGCAAGCAGATTCAAAACGCGCCCCGCCGCCTCGGCTGGCATGATCTCTGTACGCTTTGGCCCGGCTTCCACATGGCAGTGATGGCAGGCTTGATTGCACAGCTTTCCCACATTGATCTGGAGAGTGGTCAGTTCACGGCGATTTAAACCGGGAAAACCGTGCTCCCGCAGAGCTGCACTGAAATCAGCCGGGGGCTGTTCGCCAAGAATAGGAAGCAATGCAGTTTTGTTCGCCATCGGCGTTGTTTTCGGCGCCTGCCGCGCTGAATACATTGATGATACAGAGTCACGCCGCTAAGGCATAGTTGGCTCAGGCCCGAATCTCGATTTTCGTGCGTTCCCCGATTTGGCATTTGCTCCCACTGCGGATTAAGGTTTCAGGCATGAAGAATTTTTTTCGCGTCGCGCTCAGCCTCGGCATGCTGGCCGGACTGATACTGCTGGAGCGCAAGCGGCCCCTGCGCCAGCAGCGCGAATCCAAAGCCCGACGAACCGGCAGAAATCTGGCAGTCGCTTCCCTTGGCGCCTTGACGGTCAACCTGCTGGAAGCTCCTGTAGTGCGGCCGCTCGCTCGCATGGTGGAAGAAAGGCGGCTGGGCTTGCTTAAAAGAATTTCCTTGCCGCGTCCGCTTGAGATTCTTGCAGCCGTGTTGTTGATGGACTATTCGCTGTATCTCTGGCACATCCTCACCCACCGCGTACCGTTTCTATGGAGGTTCCATGCGGTCCACCATGTGGATCTTGATCTGGACGCGTCTACTGCGCTCCGCTTTCATTTCGGCGAACTCGCTGTCTCCGTGCCCTACCGCGCTGCGCAGGTGGTGCTGATTGGCGTCGATCCGGAAGCTCTTGGCTGGTGGCAAAGATTTCTATCGCTCTCGATTCTTTTCCATCATTCCAATTTACGGCTGCCTCGCGACCTCGAAGCGAAATTGAGCTGGCTGCTGGTAACGCCGGGAATGCATGGCATACATCACTCGAACGAAGCAGCAGAGGCGAACTCGAACTGGTCCAGCGGCCTGGCTCTGTGGGACCGCATCCACAGAACTCTTCGTCTCGACGTCCCACAGGAACAGATCGATATCGGAGTGAAGGGTATCCAGTCTGAAGAACAGGTGCGCTTGCCGGCGATACTGACGCAACCGTTTCGCGACGTGCCGGAAGTCAACGCATTTTTGCGCGAGCCACCGGCCCAATCCGGCGCGTCCGAACTGGAAACTCGCCGTTAACCTGCATGGCCGGCTGCCCGGCCAGATTTGAGTTCCATTTTTGCGATAGCCTCGGTATGCACCTCGTCCGGTCCGTCGGCCAGGCGCAGCGTGC
Organism: Candidatus Angelobacter sp.; assembly: GCA_035762225.1. GTDB lineage: Bacteria > Acidobacteriota > Terriglobia > Terriglobales > Acidobacteriaceae > Angelobacter. Next base: position 5,422 of record DASTPO010000173.1, on the reverse strand, counting down.
GCACGTTGGCCCATGCGCCGGCAAGGAAGGTATCTTGCGACACACCAGCGCCGCCGTGCGCCTGGATGGCGCGATCCAGCACCCGCAGCGTCATGTTCGGCGCAATCACTTTGATCATCGCAATCTCCGCGCGCGCCTCCTTGTTGCCTGCCGTATCCATCATGTAAGCGGCCTTCAGCGTGAGCAGACGCGCCTGCTCAATCTCCATGCGTGAGAGCGCGATGTCCGCTCGAATGGTGCCCTGTTCAGCCAATGGTTTGCCAAAAGCCACACGCTGCTGCACTCGCCGGCACATGGTGGCCAGCGCACGTTCGGCAACGCCAATACACCGCATGCAATGGTGAATGCGGCCCGGTCCCAGCCGTCCCTGGGCAATCTCAAAGCCTCGTCCTTCTCCCAGCAACATGTTGGAAACCGGGATGCGAACGTTTTCAAAGCTGACTTCGCCATGCCCGTGTGGCGCGTGGTCATACCCGAAAACCGTAAGCATGCGCTCTATCTTCACGCCCGGAGCGTCCATGGGCACCAGCACCATCGACTGTTGCTGGTGTTTTTTCGCTGTCGGATCGTTCTTGCCCATGAAGATCGCGATTTTGCACCTGGGATCGCCCGCACCCGACGACCACCATTTCCTCCCATTCAGCACGTACTCGTTGCCCTCGCGGCGGATGCTGGCCTGAATATTTGTGGCGTCGGAAGACGCAACCGCCGGCTCGGTCATGGCGAAGCATGACCTGATTTCTCCCGCGAGCAACGGCTTCAGCCAGCGGGCTTTTTGTTCCTCAGTCCCATAGCGAGCCAAAACTTCCATGTTGCCGGTATCGGGCGCGGAGCAGTTAAAGACCTCCGGGGCCAGAATGCTGCGGCCCATAATTTCGCACAATGGAGCGTATTCCAGGTTCGTCAGCCCGGCGCCATCTTTGTCGTCAGGAAGGAAGAGGTTCCACAATCCTGCCGCGCGGGCTTTGGGCTTGAGCTCCTCAATCACTCGCGTAGGCTTCCAGCGGTCAAGCTCAATCTCGCTGTAGAACCGTCCTTCGTTCGGATAGATGTGCTCATCCATAAAAGCGCTCAGGCGCTTTTCCAGTTCCTTAACCTTGGGACTGTAGTCAAAGTGCATATATTCCTTTCCCGCGCTCGAGAACGCAATTAGCGTAGTCGATTGATGTGGATTCATCAAATGAATCAATCGAATAGTGTAAGATTTGTGCCGTGCATCTGAGCCAGGTCGATCTCAACCTGTTCGTGGTGCTGGAGGCCATTTATCGCGAAGGCAACCTGACCCGCGCCGGCCGCCAGCTCAAGCTCACCCAGCCGGCCATGAGCCACGCCCTCAAGCGCCTGCGTGAGCTTCTGCAAGACCCTCTCTTTCGCCGTGAAGGCGCGAACATGGTTCCCACGCCCTTCAGCCGCAACATGATTAATGACGTGCGCCAGGCACTGCAAATCCTCGAGGTCAGCCTGTACGAGAACAGGAATTTTGATCCCGCGCACACGCGCCGCAATTTTCAGCTGGGCTTCTGGGAGCTGATGGAGGCCACGATCCTGCCGCGGCTGGTCACGGTGCTGGCTGCCGCCTCGCCGGAAATATCCATTACCACGCAACGCGTGAAGCGGCGGGAGATCGAAGTGGAGCTCGCCAGCGGAGCGCTGGACCTGGCGATGGACGTTCCCATCACCATGAGCGACAGCATTCGCCAGGCGCCGCTGTTCTCTGACCGCGTGGTAGTAGTGGCGCGCGCGGCGCATCCCGCCATCAAACGCGAGCTGGCCCTGGACAACTATCTATTGCAGGACCACATTCTGGTTTCATCGCGGCGCTTCGGCCCCAGCCTGGTGGATGCCGAGCTGAACCGGAAGGGCAAGAAGCGCCGGATCGTCTTGCGCTGTCAAAATTATTTTGCCGCGTGCCGTGTCGTGAGTGAAACGGACATGCTTCTCACCATGCCCGCCAATTACGCTGAGATGCTGAACAAGCGCTTCGGTAACCGGCTCTATCCATTTCCGCTGAAGAGCCTGCAAAACCTGGATATTCATATGTACTGGCATGAGAGCGCTGAAAATGATCCGCCCAACCGCTGGCTCCGCGAGCAGATCAGGAAAGTGGTGGACGAATCGATGATTGCGACCGTCGGCCCAAGAGATGTCCGCAAACAAGTGGCAGCACGGGCTGCGAGGTAAATCGAAATGAAAGCTGCGGTTTTGCACGAACTAAAGAAACCATTGGCCTTTGAGGAAGTCGAGCGCCCGAGGCCGGGTGAAAACGAAGTCCTCATTCAGGTGGAGGCCTGCGGCGTGTGCCATTCTGACCTGCACATTGTGGACGCAGACTGGAAGCAGTTCGGTGGCATCACCAAGATTCCGCTGATTCCGGGACATGAGATCGCCGGACGGGTGACGGAAATCGGTAGCGGAGTTAAAGAGCTCAAGCCAGGCGACCGCGTGGGCGTGCCATGGATTTTCTGGACTTGCGGCGAGTGCGAATTCTGTCGCGAAGGCAACGAAAATCTCTGCGTCAGGCAGAAGATCACCGGCCTGACCGTCGACGGAGGCTATGCGGAATTCATCAAGGCCCCCGCGAGCCATGCCACCAAAATTCCCGGATCGATTTCAGCAGAGCAGGCGGCTCCGCTGTTTTGCGCAGGCGTGACTGTCTATCGCGCAATCAGGAAATCTCATCTTGCCGCCGGCCAGCGGGTGGCCGTATTTGGTGTTGGTGGATTAGGGCACCTGGCGATTCAGATTGGCAAGGAGTTTGGTGCTGAGGTCACGGCCATCGATGTCTCTGACGAAAAACTGGAGTTGGCAAAGTCTTACGGCGCGGCGCGAACAGTGAATGCCGCGTCAGCCAACGTGGTCAAGGAGCTCAGGCGCGCCGGTGGGATGCACGTTGCCCTGGTGACCTCAGGCGCCAAGGCCGCGTATGACACAGCGTTCCCAAGTCTTCGGCCTACCGGACGTCTCATGGTTGTCGGCCTTCCCGCGGAGATTTGTTTTCCGCCGATCATGATGGCCGCGGGCGAGGTCCACATTCAGGCATCCGCCGTCGGGACACGCAAAGACCTTGCAGAGGTCCTGGCCATGGCTGCCGCCGGCAAGCTTCATTGCCAGGTGGCAACGCGCCCGCTTGCGGATGCCAATGCGGTGCTGGATGAGATGCGCGCAGGCAAGATTTCCGGACGGGTCGTGCTCACCATGTAGAACGTAACCGGCTCGGCGGCCGTCGAGGGCTGATTTATATTGGATAGATAGGTTTTTCGAGGAGATCGATGAGAGAAGCGGTAGTGGTAACAAGCTCGCGGACAGCACTGGCAAAGTCATTTCGCGGGTCGTTCAACCTGACGCGGCCTGACGATCTGGCGGCGCATTGCATCAAGGACGTCTTGCGCAAGACGCCAAAACTGGATCCCCAGGAGATAGAAGATGTGGTGCTGGGTTGCGGTCAGCCTCACGGCCCGCAGGGCCATAACGTGGCGCGAGTGTCCGCCATGCTCGCCGGCTTGCCGCCATCGGTTGCAGGCAGCACCATCAACCGGTTTTGCTCGTCCGGATTGCAGGCCATCGCCAATGTCGCCCATCAGATCATCCATGAAGGCGTGGATGCAGCCATCGGCGGCGGAGTCGAGAGCATTACCATGGCAGTCCGTGACAGCAGTCCAAATCCGCGGTTGCAGGAGAAAATGCCTGGGGTCTACATGGTGATGGGCGATACGGCGGAAGTTGTTGCCAAACGCTACAACGTAAGCCGCCAGGTACAGGACGAATATTCGCTGCTGAGCCAGCAACGCACCGCCCGCGCCCAGCAGGAAGGCTTCTTTGCCAGGGAAATCGCCCCCATCAAAGTCACACGCGGCATCCTGGATAAAAAGACAAACGAAATCGTCAGCAAAGAAGAAGTGTGTGCGGACAAAGACGAATGCAACCGTCCGGACACAACTCTGGAAGGCCTGTTGGGCCTGAAACCTCATTTCGATCCGCACAGCGGCCAGGGTTCGGTCACTGCCGGTAATTCTTCGCAGCTTTCCGATGGCGCGTCGGCCACGCTGCTCATGTCGCGCCAGCGTGCGGACCAGCTGGGCATTCCGTATCAGCTGGTTTTCCGTGGCTTTCAAGTGGCGGGCTGCAATGCCGACGAGATGGGCATCGGCCCCATTTATGCCGTGCCCAAACTGCTTACGCGTACCGGATTGAAGATGTCCGACATCGACCTCTGGGAGCTCAATGAAGCTTTTGCGGTGCAGGTGGTTTATTGCTTCCATCATCTCGGCATTGATCCGGAAAAACTCAATGTCAACGGCGGGTCGATCGCCATTGGACATCCGTTCGGTATGACAGGCTCGCGGATGGTCGGCACCATGGCCAACGAAATGGAGCGCCGCAAAGCGCGCTATGGCGTTGTGACCATGTGCGTTGGCGGAGGCCAGGGAGCCGCGGGCTTGTTCGAACGCGCCAGCTGACCCCAAGGAGCGAGTATGGCCACGACCACAACTTCTCATACGGCTCGAAAAGGCGGAGCCTTTCTTCTCGAAGAGATTCCCTATGAAGAGATTTTCACTCGCGAGGACCTGACCGAAGATCACCACGCCGTGGAGCATATGGTGGAGGAGTTCTGGCGCAATGAAGTTGAGCCCAACCTTCCCGCCATCCGGGAAAAGAAGCCGGGCGTAGCGCTGGAAGTGTTGCGCAAGTCAGCCCCGCTCGGGCTGCTGGGAATTTCCGTGCCGGAAAAATTTGGCGGCATGGAAATGGACTTGCCGTCGGTGATGGTGGTGGCAGAGGTCATGGGTCGCGACGCTTCTTACGCGGGCTGGCATTCCGCGCACACCGGTATCGGCTCTCTGCCGATTCTGTTCTTCGGCACCGAACAGCAGAAGGAAAAATATCTTCCTCGCCTGGTGCGAGGCGAGTTGCTGGCAGCCTATGCTCTTACCGAACCGCTGGCAGGCTCCGACGCGCTGGCGGTTCGCACCCGCGCCGATCTCAGCGCCGACGGTAAGCATTACGTCCTGAATGGCCAGAAGATGTGGATTACCAACGGCGGCGCAGCCGATTTGTTCATCGTGTTTGCCAAGGTCGGCGGAGAAACGTTCACGGCATTCATCGTGGAGCGCGCGTTTGGCGGGTTGACCAGCGGAGCTGAAGAACACAAGATGGGCATCACCGGCAGCTCTACCACTGCAATCTATTTCGATAACGTAAAAGTCCCGGTCGAAAATGTGCTGGGCGAAATAGGCCGCGGCCACGTCATTGCCTTCAACATCCTGAATATCGGCAGGCTGAAGCTGGGCCCAGCCGTGATGGGCGGCGCCAAGAACATCCTGGCTGTGAGCATCAAGTATGCCAGGCAGCGCAAGGCTTTCGGCGTGCCGATCGCCACCTTTGGCGCTATCCAGCACTAGATCGCGTAGATGGCGATACGCAT
>DASTPO010000172.1:0-2800 GCA_035762225.1 Candidatus Angelobacter sp. | reverse complement strand
GCCGCAAGCGCTCCTCTGCCCAAAAATCCAGAGACTCTGAATTCAGGAACTCTGCTTAGTTTTAATTTGTTTCAGCGATGAACCTTAGTACCTCTTACTTTCTCTCTCTAAACGGATTTATCTCTCTCTCTGATAAGGCCTTAACTCGAAAATCGCCGTCAAAATCCAGCTACTCTGCTTTGTCTCTTGGGGTAAGGTGCCTACCTGTCTTAAGAGTCCTCACTGATTTCTCGCCTGTGAGCGTTCGGGCATAGTGCCTTCACCATGAACCGTTCACAGCTCACAACCATTGGAAAATTCCTCGTCGCGTTGGCGCTGGTCTCCGGCCTCTCGGCGTTTGCCCAAGTCCCCAGATCCAACCACGTGTATATCGTGGCGGAAGAGAACCGCAGTTATGAACGTATAGTCGGCAGCCCCGCGATGCCTTACCTGAACAGCCTTCTGGCAAAAGGCGCATTGGCAACGCAGTTCTATTCCAACGAACACGGTTCACTGGAGAACTATCTGATCGTCACCTCGGGCCAGTACCTGACGCACAACAACAGCACGCTGGCGGTCTTCAACGTCGATAACATTGAGCGCCATCTGCTGACCAACGGCAAGACCTTTAAATCTTACGCGCAGACGCTGCCTTATGCCGGTTATACCGGACTCTACTCCGGCGCCTACATGAAGCGACACGCTCCCCTCCCCTACTACACCGATATGGCGAACAGCAGCCTGCTCAAGGACCACGACTCCACGACCCAGCTGGCTAAAGACATTGCCAACGGCACGCTGCCCAATTTTGCCTTCATCACCCCGGATGGCAACCACGACATGCACAATTGCGGCACGGATCTCTCCATCTGCTTTGCCACCGCCGACAACTTCCTCAAGACCACGATCGGCCCTTTGCTCGCCAGCCCGCCGTTCCAGCCGGGTGGCGATGGCGTCCTGATCATCTGGGCCGATGAAGCCGACCTGAATACCGACAATCGCTGCAGCGCCACGGTTCTCACAGGCTGCGGCGGACATATTCTGGTGGCGATGATTGGCCCCCAGGTAAAGACAGGCTATAAATCAACCACTACCTATCACCATCCGAGCGTGCTCCGGACCATGCTGGAAGCGCTGGGCACCACCGCCGACTTTCCCGCCGCTGCCAACACCGCGCCGGATATGCGCGAGTTCTTCAAGGGCAACGCCGGAGGCGCTACAGCCAATGGCATCACGATTTCAGCGCCAACCGCCAGCACCGTAGCCGGCCCCAGCGTGCACGCGGTTGCCGACGCCAAGGCTGCGGCCCCAATCACAGCAACGTTCATCTACGTCGATAATGTTAAAGTCGCGGCGGTTAGTTCCAGCCACATTGACACCATGCTGAACCTGGCCAAAGGCACTCACAACGTCGTCTTCCAGGCCTGGGACAGCCAGGGAAACGTCTACAAGGCGCCGAAAGCAATTACCGTTCAGTAGCTTCGCAGCAGTTGCAGCAACCTGCCGGCGGTTCGCATAAATTTCGCGTCCCGCCGGTTTTTTTGCCCGATACGCGGCCGCATTCGGGTGAGCGCATCCAGGCAGGCTGGCTGATAAAAAACGATTACGTTGTTTGCCCTGGGAATGTAGAATAGCGGCGATGGTCCACGCCCAGCTCTCGGGCTTTGTCCTGGCCGGCGGCAAGAGCACGCGCATGGGGCAGGACAAAGCTGCTTTATCGCTGAACGGACGCACGCTGCTGGAGCACGCTCTGGCGGCTCTCCGCGCCGTCTGCCATGATGTGGCGATCCTGGGAAAATATGAACTGTACGGCGCGCTGGCGCCGGTGTATGAAGACATCTTTCCCGGCTGCGGGCCTCTGGGCGGCATACATGCCGCGCTTTCCAGTTCGCACACGCAATTCAACATTGTCATCGCCGTGGACACGCCGTTTCTGGCGCCAGGGTTCCTGTCTTATCTTGCGGAACGCGCCGTTGCCTCGGGCGCCGTCGTGACTACGCCGGAGATCGACGATTACACCCAACCCTTGTGCACCGTCTACTCGCTGGATTTTCTGCCCATCGCCGAACGCGCCCTGAAGGCCGGCAACTACAAGATCGTTCCGCTCTTCCCTCGCGGCCAGACGCTGGTAATCAAAGAAAGCGAACTGCGGCGGTTTGCCTTCTCCGCGGAGATGTTTGAGAATCTAAACACGCCGGAAGACATGGAGCGCGCACGCCGGCGCTTCTCCAGCGCTGACCGATGAACGATCACCAGAACACGCCGCAACAGCCATACATCGAATTCAAAAACGTCTATAAGGCTTTCGGCGATCACCCCGTGCTGGAAGACGTGAGTTTTTCCGTATATCCCGGTGAGACGCTGTGCATTTTGGGACGCAGCGGCGTGGGCAAGTCGGTTTCCCTGCACCACATCATGGGCTTTCTCAAGCCTGATTCCGGCCGCGTGATTGTAGCTTTTGAGGACATCACGGATTATTCCGAGTCCCAGCTTGAGCATATCCGCAAAAAAGTCACTATGGTCTTTCAAAACGGTGCTTTGTTCGATTCCCTCACCGTCGGTGAAAATGTCGCCTTCCCGCTGCGCGAACGCCATGACCTGGATGAGCAGCAGATTTTTCAGATCGTCGACGGCCTGCTCGACATGGTGGGAGTAAAACCCATGCGCGACCTGCTGCCTTCAGATCTCTCCACCGGCATGAAACGCAGCGTGGCGATTGCGCGCGCTCTCTCCGCCCAGCCCGAGTGCATCCTCTATGACGAGCCGACAACCATGGTTGACCCGCTGATGGCGCAGCTCCTGGGCGACCTGATCCAGAAAC
>DASTPO010000171.1:0-15261 GCA_035762225.1 Candidatus Angelobacter sp. | reverse complement strand
CGGGCCGGCCGTCATTGGTTCCGGATGCGTCATCGAAGCCGGCGCCACGCTCGAACGCTGCATCCTGGCCGACTACACCCGAATCAGCTCCGTGGCCCTGCTGGAAGACAAGATGGTCTTTGGCAACAAGTGCACAGATCCCGTGGGCCGCTATCTCGACATCGAGGAGTCACAGATTGGGTGGATCGTGGATGACGCCCGCAAGAAGGCGGAACTCTCCGCCGCGGAAATGCAGCTGTTTGAGGAAGTCCGGGTCCTGGTCTAGACGACTTCGATCGCGGAAAAATTTTGGGCGGCGTCGCCGCCAGAAACTGAATAAACAAGGAGCACGACATGAAAATCGCAGAGAAACAATTTGGACCCAACACCGTGGTGCAGGTCCTTGAACAACGCCTGGGAGCGGATAAAGCCGTCGCGTTCAAAGACGCGGTCGGGCGCGTCCTGAACAATGGCAACCCGCAGCTTTATCTCGATCTCTCCCAGGTGGAATTCATTGACAGCAGCGGGCTCGGCGCAATCCTTTCCCTGCTCAAGCGCATGGAAAAGGGGCGCGAGCTCATCATTTGCGGGCTTACCGAACCAGTGGCCAGCATGTTCAAACTCACGCGGATGGACCGCGTCTTCACCATTTACAAAAACGTGGAGCAGGCCGTATCGGCCCGGACCCACTAAACGCCGTGCGCAAGATCACGTTCAAGATTGAGAGCCGGCTGGATGCTACGCCGCTGCTCGGGCAGATGGTGAACGCCCTCTGCTCCGCCGCCGGATTGTCCCCGACCGACGCCGGCTTTGTGGAAGTCAGCGTGGTGGAGGCCGCCAACAATGCAATCGAGCACGCTTATCTGGGCGACCCGAACAACTTCGTCGAGGTGAGCGTGTCACTTGCGCCGGATGCGCTCATCTTCGACGTGTTTGATTCGGGAAAATCCGCCGATCCCGATTTCGTCCACTCAAACCATCAGGGCGCGCTGAGCCTTAGCGAGGAAACCCTCGCTCATGCCTCCGAGAGAGGACGCGGCCTGGCCATCATCCAGCAGGTGATGGACTCAATCGAATACACGCCTGGAAGCGGGCGGAATCGCTTCCGGCTGATCAAGCGCTTGCGCGCCACATAGACGGTCCGGCTGAAACTTTGCCGCTCACACATCTTGCAATAGCCCGGCACACGATGTGCCGGTCGCAAACAACTCGTCCGCCGCAGGCGTTGGTTGATCGCCGCAGGCCCGCTGAGCCGGCCGCCATTGGCCGGGAAGGATTGATGCTTATGCAGACGCGCAACAGCAAGGCGCTCCTGGAAATAATGAAGGTCTTGTTCAAGCCCCATCCCTGGCACGGGATCTCCCTTGGAGACGATGCCCCGGAGGCGGTCACTTGTTACATAGAGATTGTGCCTACTGACACGGTCAAGTATGAGATTGAAAAGACCACCGGCTACCTCAAGGTTGACCGGCCGCAGAGATTCTCCAATGCGTCACCGTGTCTTTATGGTCTCCTGCCTCAGACATTGTGCGGATCGCGGGTAGCGGCGTTCGCCTCCGCCCGCACCAGCCGTCCCGGTATTCGCGGGGACCAGGACCCGCTGGATGTGTGCGTCTTTTCTGAACGGCCGATTACCCACGGGGACCTGTTGCTGGAAGCCGTACCTATCGGCGGACTGCGCATGCTTGATAATAACGAGGCCGACGAGAAAATCCTGGCCGTGCTTAAGGGCGATGCGCTCTACGGACACATTCAGGATATCTCCGAGTTTCCAGATAGCCTCGTCCAGCGCCTGAGCCACTATTTTCTCACTTACAAGCAGCTTCCCGGCATTGCCCCGCATGCCTGTGAGATCACCCACGTTTACGGGCGCGATGAAGCCCATCATGTGATCCGGGAAAGCAAAGCTGATTATGACGAAAGCTTCGGAGACATCGTTGGCTTGATTGGAGAGTTGCTGACGCCCGCTTCAATTAACGGGGATTGATTCTTCCTGGACACTCCCGGGGTGGCTCGACCATCATGCGAATTGAGGCAGGTTTGCAGGCGCGGCGCAAAGCTTCTCCACGATCGCAACAAAATCGCAATTACGCAGCGGCTTGATGATGTAGTCATCCATGCCTCCCGCCAGGCATCTTTCCCGGTCCTCAGTGCTGGTGTGGGCGGTTACGGCCACAATGGGCAGGTGTTTCCCGGTCTTCTGTTCCTGGGCTCGTATCGCGCGCGTCGCCGCCAGCCCGTCCATCTGGGGCATGCGAATATCCATCAGCACCAGGTCAAATTCCTCGCGTTCCAGGGCTGACAGTGCGGCCGCGCCGTTCAACACCGCGCGCACGTAATATCCGTGCTTGCGTACCAGATGCACGGTAAGGCAACTACAAATAGGGTTATCTTCCGCCACCAGGATTCTCATTCGTTCTCCTTAGGCTGAGGCCTCAACCACCGGCTCCGAAGCAAAATTAAGGGGAACCCACTCGTTCCCTCTCAGCTCTATCGGCGGCTATCAAACAAACTTTAGGGGCAATCCGCTAAGGACAAACGTACTGGTCGGGCCGATGCGCAAGCTCGAAAGAACCTGGGAACAGGCTCGAGGGTCGCCGCCCGTGTTCAGGCAAGCAGAAAATCCTGGGCAAACGCCGGGTCAAATAACCTTCTGCATGAGATCCAGGGTCAGCTGATTGAGGCGGAAGGGATCTTCAATCTCTGATCCTTCAGCCACCAGCGCCAACTCAAACAACAGCTCAATAGAGTCGCCCACGGCGGGATCGTCGCCATTCGCCTGGAAACGATCATGCAAGCGCCTGATAATCGGATGGTCTGGATTGAGTTCCATGATGCGGCGCTGTTTCGGCCCGCCTCCTTTTCCCCGCTGCAACAGCCGCTCCAGATGCGGGCTGAACTCCTGCTCCTCCGTGACAAGGCAGGCCGGCGAACCCACCAGGCGCGTGGACAACCGTATTTGTTTTACATATTGGTCCACTTTTTTCTGCCCGGCCTGTAGAAACGGGGCATACTCTTCTTCCTTCTTTTTGACCTGCTCTTCAGCCTGTTTCTTTTCTTCTTCGGTGCCAAGCTGGACCTTTCCCTTGGTCACCGACTTCAGCCGTTTCGACTCAAATTCATGCAGGTGCTGCGTCAGCAATTCATCCACGGGATCGCTCAGATAGAGCACCTCATAGCCTCTTTGCCGCGCGGCTTCCAGGTGAGGAGCGTTTTCTATGATCCTGCGCGACTCGCCGGTCAGGTAAAGAATTTCATTCTGTTCCGGCTTCATTCTTGTTACGTAATCTTTCAGCGTTGTGAGCTCTTTGGGATCACGCGATGACTCGAACATCAACAGCGGAAGCAGCTTCTCTTTGTTGTCGTAGTCGGAGCCGAACCCCTCCTTCAGCGCCCGGCCGAACTGCGTCCAGAACTGCCGGTATTTTTCCGGGTCTTTGGCCTGCATCTCACCCAGCGCTTCCAGCACTTTGCGTGTCAGCCATTTTCGAATCTGCGTGATCTGGCGGTCCTGCTGGAGCCTTTGCCGGGAAATATTCAGCGGAAGGTCGCTCGAGTCGACCACTCCTTTGATGAACCGAAGGTATTGTGGCAGCAACTCTTCGCATTGCTCCATCACCATCACGCGCCTGGCATAGAGCCTCAGCCCGGTTTCCGCGCCCTGATAAAAGAGATCAAACGGGGCCTGCGCAGGAATAAAAAGCAGGGCCTCGTATTCCACCGTTCCCTCCGCTTTGAGTGGCAGAACGCGCAAGGGATCATTCCAGTCATTGGAGAGATGCTTATAAAAATCGTTGTAATCTTTGTCCTCGACCTCGGCGCGGCTGCGCGTCCAGATCGGCTTCATGGAGTTCAGCGTGCGGGTCTCGATTTTGGCTTCTTTTCCCGCGTCAGCAGTCCCACCGGGCTCGTCGGGCGGGCCTTCATAAATGATCGGGTAGGCTATGAAGTCTGAATACTTGCGGACAATTGTCTGCACTCGCCAGCGATCGGTATAGTCTTCAATTCCGTTCTCAGGGTCAACCGGTTTTAGATGGAGCCTGATTTCAGTGCCGCAGCCGGCTTTTTCGGTTTCCGCCAGCGTATAAACTCCGTCGCCGGTTGACTCCCATTGCGTGGCCGTGGTTTCGCCCGCACGACGCGTCACCAGGGTCACCTTATCGGCAACCATGAAGGCGGAATAAAAACCGACTCCGAACTGGCCAATCATCTCGGCCACAGCCTGGGACGATGGCGATTCGTTCAGCCGTTTACGCAGTTCGCGTGTGCCAGACCTCGCGATCGTTCCGATATGGTCAATGAGTTCCTGGCGGCTCATCCCGATTCCCGTATCACTGATGATCAGGGTGTGCGAGTCGCGCTGCGGCTTGATTCGGATTTCATAGGCATGTCCTTCCTCCACCAGTCCGGGGTTGGTCAGCGTCTCAAAGCGCAACCGGTCCAGCGCGTCAGAGGCATTGGAAATAAGCTCGCGCAGAAAAATGTCTCGCTGCGTGTACAGCGAATGGATCATCAAGTGCAAAAGCTGTGTGGTTTCTGCCTGGAATTGAAGCGACTCAACAGTGGGAGTGCCCGCCATAATTCTCTCTCCTGGGGTATTTAGCAATGATGGGACTGGCTAAGGGATGTAGCCAAGCAATGGCAGCCCATGAACCTTATTTTAGCCAGAAAGTGCGGGGTCGAAGAAGGCCGCCCGACCGGGCCGAATACGATTCTGGTTAGCCGCGGCTGACGCAGCCTGCCTTCCACGGCTTTTGCAGAACGTGGTGACCTTGCCCTTCGATCACCAGGGCAGCTTTGTATCCTCCTGGAGCCTGCAGGTCATACATGCTCCATCGCGATATTTCGTCCAACTGCGCGTCCACGTGCAGCAGCCTGGGCGAAGCTCCCGGGCCGAAGGCGACGGCAAAACTGTCCAGCGGGATGGAGAGACCTTCTCCCACGGCCTTGATATACGCTTCTTTGCGGGTCCAGCAGGAGAAAAATGCCTCCGCCTGGGCAGCAGGGGGCAGCGACCGCAGATGGTCGACTTCGCTGGGCGCGAAGAAGCGCTCGGCAATCTGCTCGGACGCAAATTCCGGCTTGATCCGCTCAATGTCTACCCCCAGAACCATGCTTTTAGCAATCGCCAAGACGGCAAAATCGCCAGAATGCGACAGATTGAATTCGACCTGGAAACCCTTCCAGCCGGAAGCCAGGGCGGGTTTCCCCCTGTCACCCGTGACAAACGTCAGATCCTGCGGCGCGGAGTTGACGTATCCGGCCAGAATCTCCCGCATGGCGGCGTGGGCAGCCACAAAGCGTACCCGGTCCCGGGCAAAATGGAAACGATCAGCGCGTTGGATCTCATCTGAGGAAAGCGCTTGCCGGCAACGCTGCACCGCAGGCTCTTCCAGCACAAGCGGGATCTGCCAAACGTGCGCCACTCCAGGACCCAGTACGTGTTGGTCTGACCCCACCCGCAAAGCAAATCACTCACTTTCTAGCTTCGAAATGACTATATCGAAGCTGGTCACCCTGCCCGAAGTGCAAAAGGGATTGTTGCGAAAAAAGCGATACCCGCCGACCGGGTTCACGCCGGCTGGCGTGGTTCGCCCATGGCCCGATTTGGGAAATGGCTGGCGCTTCATGAACGGCGGCGGAAAAGCTGGCAGGCACGCCGGCGGCGCTTTCCAGCCCGAAAAGACCATACTCTGCCCCGTTTGCCGGACTGCACGACGTCACCGCGGCCTGCAAAAGTCACGCTTCATTTCGCTTTTTTCGGTTTTCGCATGGGGCTGCTTGCCTCTGGCGTTCAACCCGGTTTTTATTGCCGCCCCGACGGCCTATATTAGCTTTCCCAAATTCCAGATCAATTTATTCCAAAATTGGAAGCGGTAAAAAAACGGTTAAAAAACAGCGACAGGTACACATAGTTGTACACAACTATGTACAACGGGACCATAATGGTGTGAAATTAACCAGCGAGTTTGGCAATCACCACTTGGGTCCCTGGGCTTGGAGAGAATTTGGGGGCTCGAAATCATCACCTTGATGGGCCGTAAAGAAGACAAGCAGAGGAGAAAAAGCTCAATGAGATTGTTACAGAAGATGAGTTTCGTAGTGCTAGCCTCTGGGCTGGCATTGGGCCAGGCAACCGCACCCAATAGCGGCTCTGCCGGGTCCGGGTCAGTTGCAGATGAATTGAAGGCGATGCGCGAAGCAATCAGTGAGCAGCAAAAGCAGATTGCTCAACAACAACAGCAGATTCAAAACCTGCAACAACAGTTGGAGTCCAAGACCTCAGGCACTCCGCACGTAACCAACGCGACCCTGCATACGGCCGCGCCGGCTACCGTGGCCGCCACCACGGTCCAGGAAACGGAAAAGCCCAAGGAATCTCCGCTTTCGTTCCGCATCGGCTCCACTGATTTTACTCCTGGCGGCTTCGTGGATTTTGAAAACGTGTTCCGCACCACCAACACCGGAGGCAGCACGACCACTTCCTTTGGCGCGATACCGTTCAGCAACACAGTCCAGGGGCATCTGACTGAATTCCGCTCCACCGGTCAGTATTCGCGCTACAACCTGAAGATTGCCGGAACTTACGGCGCGAACAAAGTGACCGGGTATATTGAAGGCGATTTCAACGGCAATGACGCCGCAACCGTGTTTGTCAGCTCAAACCCGCATACCAACCGCCTGCGTCTCTATTGGATGGACGTGAAGCGCGGCCAGTGGGAGTTCCTGGGCGGCCAAACCTGGGGCCTGCAAACGCCGAACCGCGTCGGCCTGTCCCCCATGCCTTCTGATGTGTTTGCGCCGATCGGCGAGGATGCGCAGACGCATGTCGGCCTGCCCTATACACGCGCTGCCGAGTTACGGCTTATTTACCACTTTAATGACAACTTCCAGTGGGGCGTTGCCATACAAAACCCTGACCAGTTTACTAACGGCGAAGTTGTCTTTCCCAACGCATTCAACGCCCAATTGAACAGCACCATTACGCAGTTTGACGCTGGCAATCAAACCACCACGCCTAACGCTTTCCCGGATATCCACAGCAAAATGGCGTATGACACGGATATCAATGGAAAGCACATGCACCTTGAGGCAGGCGGGCTGCTGACCTCCGCCAAGATCACCGTTCTCGCGCCTTCCAACACCGCAAACGCCACGTTCAATCACGACACCAAAATCGGTGGCGCATTCCACGGCGCGTTGAACCTGGAACTCCTCAAAGGATTCCGCGTTGTGGCGAACGGCATGTGGGGCACCGGAGATGGACGTTACCTCATCGGCTTCGGCCCGCAGGCAGTTGTTGCTCCCGTGAACGCTGCAGGCAACGCCTGTACCATCGTGGGAACCGCTGCCGTAGGTTGTGATGTTCACCTGTCCATGGTTCACGCAGGCGGCGCCATTGTGGGCTCCGAACTTCAGCTCGGCAAGAAGTCCTTGTTCGGCTTCTATTACGGCGGCTTCTACTACCAGCGCAATGCTTTCACGGACATTACCTCCACCGCGGCCACCAAACCGATCATCGGCTTTGGCGGCTTGAATTCCGCCAACACCAACAACCGCGCCATTCAGGAAGGCTCCATCGATTGGACGCAAACCTTCTGGAAGAACCCGCAATACGGCGCGGTGCAATTGGTAACCCAAACTTCTTACGTCACCCGCGCGCCCTGGTTTGTGCCCGCCGGCGCACCGAAGAACGCTCACCTCATGATGGGCTACGTCAGCTTGAAGTACGTCCTGCCTTAGTCCTGAAGTCGTATTTTGTGAATCGAGCGCCGGCAACCCCGGCGCTCTTTTTTGTGCTTGATGAATCGACACCAGGAGTAGCAATCGGTATCACGAGATACCCGGACGACGCTCAGAGTCTCCCGGCAAGTCTTGTGGCCGCCGTGGATCTCTTGCTTGAACCACTTAGAATGCTGCACGGCCGCCCCTGTCGAATAGGCTAACCATGAATGTAATGCGCAATGAGCTAGGCAGAAGGCTCTAGTCATTCCGGCCAGCCGTCTCTTATCCGTGACTGGCCTCAATCCCGCAAACGAAAACGGACAGCCCTGGAAGGCTGCCCGTTTCATTTATTACTTTGATCGTTTGCCCGCTCGTCTAGCACTGCGGCAGGCAATTGCGACCGGTGCATGGTGGTGGAGGCGGCGGTGGCGGCGGTGGTGGAGGCGGCGGTGGTGGGGGAGGTGGTGGAGGCGGTGGCGGTGCTGTCAAAAAGCCCAGCAGACGATCCGTCGTTTGCCCTTCACAGCCGGGGTCGTTCGACGCAAAGCGATCGACCACGACTCCACCGGAAATCACCAGGCAGCGATACACAGGCAAGGTGCCCGACTGCGCCGTGTCAAATCCGTAGCCTTCCAGACCCGCGGTAAGCTGCCCTTCGCAGGCAACATCCAGCGAAACAAATTGCTTCAACGTGTTCGGAATGGTGCAGCTGTAGATGGGGTGCGTGCCGGGCTTCGAAGGTAATGTCATGATCCCGAGCTGCCCCTCGCCGGTGCTGCCCGACGGTGCCTGCGTCAACCCATTCAGGATGTAATGGCCGTTGGAGCTGACGTAGCGGTACATCGGTGTTGTCGGTGTGGGATTCGGCGCCGGCGGAGTTCCAAATGAGAATCCACAAAATCCCCCGTTCGCATTAACCCAGAGGGGTTGAATCAGAAACTGCCGGTTGCCCAAGGAGACGACTCCCCGAATGTTGTTGCAGAGATCGCCCACTTCGCCTTGAGTTCCCAACGAATTTCTCCGCCAGGCTTGCGTGCTTGACGAATTTGGGTCGGGATCGGTAATGGCCTCTCCTACTTCATGCGCGATGACGGACGCCATGCCGTCGGCCCCGTTGTTCCCGTTGAAGCCCGAGGACGTGCCGCAAGTAGCGGGGCACCGGTCAGGGTTGCCAATGAATGCATACTTCAAATCAAGGCCATTGACCGAAGTATTGCTGTGATATCCGCACATGTTCTGGCAAAAGACTGACGTGTTGATATCCAGCGGATTATCGTTTGTAGTGACACCAATGTCGGCGCTGGTCAATACCAGATAAATCCCGTTCAGATCCGGGAAAAAGGGACCCGTGGTGGTGGCTTCCTCAACAATGTGGTGGATGGCCGTATCGTCCAGCTGCGTGCCGTGCGTGTAATAGACAAACGCCTGGCCGTTGAGAGACATCTGGTTGAACACCGACTCGTTATGATTGTCTCCGTAGGTCGTCAGCGTATTGAGGTAGGGTGAGGCATCAAATCCAAGCGCGAGATCGGGCAAAATTGTTAGCGCGCTGTTTCCTGTCCAGTTACCGTACCAGATCAGATAAATGTGATGCTGCCTCATGATGAGGCCGCCGTTGTAGTCAATTCCGTTACCCAGTACAACCTGGGCCTGCACGCCAACCCAGGGAACCATGCACATAAGAACAATGAGCCAGAAAAGCCGTTTCATTCCATCTGCCTCCTGTCGCAAGTCAAGCACGGGCGTCGCCGGCGGCTTTTTTAAAGCTCATGCTCGCTGCCAGCGCGCTAGTCTGAAATGGCGGTTTCGCCCGATTTGTTGCAGAACTGAAAAATAAATTTTTAGTTCTTGATCAGGATGGTCTACCGGCGCGCTCCCCAGGCTGTAACTAGAGCGCTTCCAGTCTTTTGCGCAAGCGATGAATTCGGCTGCGGAGTGTCGACTTCTGCATTCCCGCTTTCCGTGCCCAGCTATCGCCCTCGCCGGCCATATAAGCCATCAGCATTTCCAATTCTCGAGAGGATAGGTCGCGCGTGCATTCCGCAAGAAAAACAATCTGCTCTTCGCGAATGAGCTTGCGGAAAAGCGGAGGCGAAGGCGGATCTTGTTCTTCCACCCATGGTTCTTCTGCGCGGGCATTCCATCCCTCGCGGAGCAGGTTGCGCGCGACGCCGAAGAAATAGCTCTCGGGATTTTCCGCAGTGATCTTTTGTCCTTGCTGTAGCCTGGCAAGGCTCCGCTTGACCGCCTCCTGCGCCAGGTCTTCGGGGTCGCTGACGCGGTTCCAGCGAAAGTACCGAACCAGCTTGTGATAAAGATCGGCGTACCTGTTCTCTGCTCGCGACGGATCAGCATCAAGCACCTGCAGCAAATCGCTTTGCGAAAGAATGGCACGCAGCACGGGGCCACTACCCCGTCTTACCTTCTCTGACCCAATGGCTCCAGGTTTGTCCAGCCCCATGCGTGCTCAGATCGAGGACCTCTTCCAGACAAGGCTATTTCCGACTGGAATTGATCTTTTCAATCTGCCTCTGCCGCGGGACTTTAGAAAACCAGAGCTGCTGAAGTCCTCAATTGGGTGATCAATTTGTTTTTAGTTCTCTCAGTTCCTCTGTTTTCTCAACGAGTTCTAATGTTTGAGTAAAGATGCGGCAGACAGCGCAAATACATAACAACAAAAGGCTTAGTTGATTCTTCTTCTGTGGCAGCAACCCAGTGGCTATAATTTGGAGCAAAACTTTGACTGGCGATCACCGACTTTTTCACGTTTCTAACCGTATATATATGACTGGGGAAATCAGTTGATCTACGAGTTCGGTTCATTTCGTCTAGATCCGGAACAAAAGGTCCTTTTGCGCGGTGGAGAGTTGGTGAATCTGGCGCCCAAGGTGCTCGAAACCCTGGTCTTGCTGGTGCAGTCGAGTGGACGGATCCTGGAGAAAGACGAGCTGATTCAGACCCTTTGGCCCGAAAGTTTTGTGGAAGAGGGCAATCTCAGCCAGAACATCTTCGTGCTGCGCAAGTTTCTGGGAGATGACCGCAACGGCAACGCATTCATTCAAACCATACCTCGCCGGGGCTATCGCTTTGTTGCTCCAGTAAAGTCTCTGGAAACCACCGCGCCGTTGGCCGCAGGCCAGTCCCCTTCACCGGATTATTGGGTGCGGCACAGCCCATTCCGCAGCTTGCAATCGTTTCAATCGGAAGACGCGTGGCTTTTCTTTGGCCGTGAAGCCGAGACCCAGGACCTGCTTGACCGTCTTGACCGGTTTCCGGTGTTGGCTCTCTTGGGCAATTCCGGAAGCGGTAAGTCTTCTCTGGTGCGTGCCGGGCTGGTTCCCGCGCTTCATGCGGGACGTTTTTCCCAGCATGGCGCACCTGTATATTCCTGGCGGGTAGCGGTCTTCCGTCCTTCTTCTGCTCCGTTTGATTATCTGGCGGAAGTGTTGCCGAAACAGCTGGCGCCATCTCTGGACTTGAAACAACAGGCTGAATTCATAGCTGATTGTCGCGCCAGGCTCCCGCTGAGTACTGATTCGCTGCGCAACGCCATCGCGGCCCTGGCCAATGTGTCGCCCGACCAGTCTGCACAAACGCATGTCCTTTTGATCGCAGACCAGTTTGAAGAGATCTTCACCCTGGCCCAAAACCAGCAGGTTCGAGATCGTTATATCGATACCCTGCTCGCTGCGGCCAGCCTGGACCGGCAAGTCCCCGTGCACCTGCTGCTCTCGCTGCGCGCGGACTTTTACGCCCATTGCCTCGACCATCCTCAGTTGAGCAAATGCCTGGAGAGAAATCTTTCCAACGTGCCGCGCATGCCTCAGGCAAAGTTGCGCGAGAGCATCGAGAAGCGGCTGCAGCTGGCAGGTGCCGGAGCTGAAGCCGGTCTGATCGATTCTCTGCTCGAAGACAGCGGCTCCGAACCCGGAGACCTGGCGCTGCTTGAGCACGCGCTTGGCCTGTTGTGGGAAAAGCGCGAGAATGCCACGCGCACGCTCACGAACCGGGCCTATGCCGAGATCGGCCGCCTTCGCGGCGCCCTGGGGCGCCATGCCGACAATGTTTATCAGTCCGTCGGTGACGAAAGCCAGAGACGCCTGACTCGACGCATCTTTTTGGAGTTGATCCATCTGGGCGAGGGCGCGCAGGATACCCGGCGGCGCGTCACAAAATCGCATTTGTATTCTCTGGCGTCGCCGGAAGTCATTGAGCCGATCCTGGCCCGCCTGGTTTCAAGCCGCCTCGTATCCACCGGGCGAGAAGGCGAATCCACATTCGTCGAAGTGTCGCATGAAGCCCTGATTCGCGAGTGGCAGAGTTTGCGCGAGTGGCTGGCCCAGAACCGGGAAGAACTGGCGCTGGAGCGCCGGCTGCGCCAGATGGCCGAAGAATGGGAGGCGCTTGGACAGGATTCAGGAGCGCTACTGCAGGGAGCACGCCTGGCCCAGGCTGAAGAATGGCTGGCACGGCATCCCGAGGCGAACCTCATGGTGCAATATTTCGTCGAGACCAGCGTCGCCACCCGGGCTGAAGCTCAGGAGCGCGAACTGGCGCAGCAGAAAAAGCTTCGCAGTGAAGCCGAGGCCAGGGCCCAGGCGGAAAAATTGCTCCGCGAACAACAGGGCGCTGCGACGACGGCAGCGCGGCGATCGGCGTTGTGGCTGCGCTGGTTTGCCGGCGCTCTGGCTGCCTTATTATTGGTCGCGGCCGGCAGCGCGTGGGTCGCGCGCCGTCAACAGCTGGTTGAGAGATCGCATGCCTTGTCTGCCCAGTCCGCCAGTTTGCTGGCCCGGGACCACAGCCGCGCCGTTGATCTGGCTTTGCGCAGCTGGCGCGCCGCAAGGACTGAAGAAGCCCATCTGGCTGTGGCGCGCGCATTTCCTGAATTGCTGGCCACCATGAAGCATGACGGCGCGGTCACGCACTTTACTTTTTCTCCCGATGGCAAGCTTATTCTCAGCACCAGCGCCGACCACACCGCCCGCTTATGGGACGCGACGGACTATCACCTGGTCGCCACGCTCAATGGCCACTCCGCAGATGTAACTTACGCCAGCTTCTCTCCTGACGGCGGGCAAATTGTAACGGCGAGTTATGACCATACTGCCCGTATCTGGGACACCAGCGACGGTCGCATGCTCGCTATTCTTGCCGGCCATACCGCTCACGTGGCGTATGTAGCCTACTCTCCCCACGGCGAGCAGATTGTTACCGCCAGCGAAGACCATACCGCCCGGGTTTGGAATAGCAGCGATGGCCGGCTTCTGTTTGTGCTCGACGGCCACAAAGACAAGGTCTATCGCGCAGCATTTTCCCCGGATGGCCGGCACATCGTGACCGCAAGCGAAGACTTTACCGCGCGGATTTGGAGCAGCGCGGATGGCCATCTGGAGACAACGCTTCCAGGACATAAGGAAGCCGTGCTGTATGCGAAATTCTTCCCTGATGGCGAGCGGGTGATCACTACCAGCTGGGACAGCACGGCGAGAATCTGGAACCGCAGTGATGGAAAATTGCTGGCCGTTCTGCAACATAGCGGAGCCGTGAACTCCGCGCAGATCTCCCGCGACGGACGCCTGGTCCTCACCGCCAGCGACGATCACACGGTAAAGGTCTGGAACAGCAGCGACGGCCGTTTGTTACTGACCTTGCAGCACGATGGTCCCGTACATCACGCGGAGTTTTCCCCGGACGGGAGGCACATTGTGAGCGCAAGTTGGGACCATACCGCAAAGGTTTGGAACTCGGCTGACGGCCGCCTGCTGGCTTCCATTGACGACCATACCGACGTGGTGGATGAAGCTGCGTTCTCGCCCGATGGTCATCGCATTGTCACTGCCAGCGCGGACCACACTCTGCGCGTCTGGAGCACCGCTACCGACCTCTTGCTGGCTACCCTCGGCGACGACGCCGGCGCCATTGCCCATGTCGAATTCTCTTCTTCCGGCGATCGGATTCTGACCGCCAGCCGTGGAGAGACAGCGCGGTTGTGGGACAGTTCTAAATGGCTTTTGCTGCGTACCTTTAAGAACAGCGCCGGCTTCAGGCAAGCGCACTTCTCCCCGGATGGAAAGCGGATCGTCACTGCCTCGCTCGACGGCACTGCCCAAATCTGGAATGCCGCCAACGGTGAGTTGCTCATCACCCTGAAAGGCCACATGGACAAGGTAGAGCAAGCAGTCTACTCACCAGACGGCAAGCTCATTGTCACCGCCAGCTGGGACCACACCGCGCGAATCTGGAACAGCTCGGATGGCCGTCTGGTGGCTATTCTTCAGGGCCATTCCCAGACAATCTGGTACGCAGCGTTCTCGCCCGATGGCCAGCGGATTGTCACTGCCAGTGACGACCGAACGGCGCGCGTCTGGAATTCACGGGACGGGTCGCTTCTCTGCACTTTGCAAGGACACACCGCCGCGGTTTGGCGCGCTGAATTCTCGCCCGACGGCCACAGCATCGTTACTGCCAGTTTTGATCACACAGCACGCGTCTGGGACAGTTCCAGCGGCCGTCTTCTCTTTATCCTCGACGGGCATTCCGATTTAGTGGACACCGCTGAGTTTTCGCCGGACGGACACACCATCCTGACCGCCAGTTGGGACCGCACCGCCCGCGTATGGAACGCTGCCGATGGGCACCTCCTTACTATTCTCCAGGGTCACACAGACAGAATCGTTAATGCCGCGTTTTCACCCGATGGGCTGCAAATCGTAACCGCTGGCAAGGACCATACTGCGCGAGTATGGAGCACTCGGGACTACAGATTAGTGACCATCCTGGCTGGCCACGCCGATCAGGTATGGCAGGCCATGTTTTCACCCGATGGCCAGACCATCGTAACTGCCAGCCTTGATCAAACAGCGCGGGTATGGCGTGTTTTCACGCTGGACGATATTGCGGCGATTCTCCGCTAGGTGATCACACGCCTTACCCGCAGAACGGCTGAATTCTTCACTCCTTCTCTTTCCCGATTCCATTCGACCTACTTTTTGGGTTTTGACCCCGTCGATGGGGCGGGTGTTGGTGACGGCTGCGGAGCTGGTTGGGTCGCTGCCCCTCCAAAGCACGGATCAGTCGGGAGCGCGGTCGCCGGGCAGGGGACAGGATTACCGCACGTCGGACAGTCTTTTGCGTAAGTACCGCCTAAGCTAGCCGAGGTAAGCCCCAACACGAATAACACCAGGAAAAGCATCCAGCTAAGTTTGCGTTTCATCTTGTTTCCTTTCAGCGTTTTGATTGCTCTTGAATTTAGGAACTGCTTTCTGCCTGCTCATCCCTAAGACCGCTGCCGGAATCACTTCACGTAACTTAAATGAAGCACGCAACCAAGTACTCAGGATTTGCTCAATTTTTTCTCAAATCTCAGGCTCAATTCACTCCACCAACCGACAATCTTGCTGGCAACAAACGGCTTATTCTCTCCTGTCTTCGCGGTGCAGGGCGCCAGCGTTTCATATGCGAGACTTGCCGTTCGCCCCGGGACTGGGAAATCTGATATTACAATTGGAGGTTCAGGATTGTGCCCGAGGCTGCCATGAGCAAGCTTTCCCTCCG
>DASTPO010000170.1:0-2915 GCA_035762225.1 Candidatus Angelobacter sp. | reverse complement strand
CCGGGTATCCTTCAGCGTGGATGTAAGAAATTTCCTTCAGCTTGAGGGCGCCTTCCAGGGCGATCGGATAGTGAATGCCTCGGCCCAGGAACAAGAAGTCCTGCACGCGGTAATATTGTTTGGCCAGCGCCTCGCACTCCGGATCACGATTGAGAAGCGCCTCAAGCTTGGCCGGGATCTTCAGCAGTTCACCAATGTAACGTTTGGCGTCCGCCGTTGTGGTTGCCCCGCGAAGCTCGCCCAGATACAGAGCCAGCAGGAACAGCGCAGTCAGTTGCGCTGTAAAAGCCTTGGTCGACGCCACGCCGATTTCCGGCCCCGCATGCGTGTAAACCGTGCCGGAAGATTCCCGGGCGATCATGGCTCCCACCACGTTGCAGATGGCCAGCGTCTTTGAGCCTTTTGCCTTGGCTTCGCGCTGGGCGGCAATCGTGTCCGCAGTCTCGCCGGATTGAGTGATCAGCAGCGTGATTTCCTTGCTGGAAGTGATGGGATCGCGATAGCGCCACTCGCTCGCATAATCCACTTCCACAGGGATGCGCGCCAGCCTTTCAATCATGAATTTCGCCGCCAGGGCGGCGTGCCAGCTGGTGCCGCACGCGGCAATGTTGATCTTTTCCACCGCGCGCAGTTCGGCTGCGGTGATCTCCATCTCTTCCAGAAACACTTTTCCGGAATCAAGCGAGACGCGGCCCAGGGTGGTATCGCGCACCGCGCGCGGCTGCTCATAGATTTCCTTGAGCATAAAGTGCTTGAAGCCGCCCTTCTCCGCCATGATGGGGTCCCAGGTCACATGTTGCACGTCGCGCTTTACCGGCTTGCCGTCAAAATCCGTCAACTGCACGCCGGAAGGCGTGATCACGGCCAGATCGCCGTCATGCAGGAAGAAAAGATCGCGCGTGTGGGCCAGCAGGGCCGGCACATCGGACGCCACAAAATATTCGTTGTCGCCCAGGCCGATCACGGCCGGCGGGCCATTGCGGGCAGCCACAATCTTGTTGGGCTCTTCTTCTGAGATCACGCCCAGGGCAAACACTCCGGTAAGCTGCTTCACCGTTTTGCGCACAGCCTCTTCCAGGCTGGGACGGTGTCCGTTGGCCTTGGCAAAAAACTCTTTCTCCACCAGGTGCGCGATGACTTCAGTATCAGTCTCGGTGGAGAACTTATGGCCCTCTTCGATCAGCTTTTTCTTGAGCGAAAGATAGTTTTCCACGATCCCGTTGTGCACCACCACGATTTTTCCGGTGCAGTCGCGGTGCGGATGAGCGTTTTCTTCCGTGGGACGGCCATGCGTGGCCCAGCGGGTGTGCCCAATCCCATAAGTGCCCTCCAGTGGTTTTTGCCGGATGACCTCTTCCAGATTGCGCAGCTTGCCTTCTGCGCGCCGCAACTGAAGGCCGCCATTGCCGTTGGCGGCAGCGTTGCCGCAGACGGCGATCCCGGCGGAGTCATAGCCGCGATATTCAAGCTTGCGCAACCCTTCAATAATCACCGGGACCACACGCTTTTTACCTACATAACCTACGATTCCACACATATATTAAAAATCCTGTCGACTGCTTCTTTCGTGCACGCCAATCGCCATTTCAGACAAGCATTGGACTCGAAAACTTCGTTTAGGGGTTCCAGATATTCTACTCTTTGCTGTCTTGGCGCAGGGTTACCGGAGTGCATTGCAGCAAAGTTGCAAAGGTTTGCGCCTGGAATGGAAGAATTACGCCCTTTGCGCTCAAATGCCCGAGAGGCAGTCAGGGGCGTGGCGGAGTCATATCCGTGGCGCGCCCACGCTTTCAAGGCTTACTCAATCCGGTAAGAGAACTCTTCAATCACCGGATTGGTCAGCACTTCTTTGGCAATGCGCTCGACTTCGGCTTTGGCGGCTGCGGCATCCAGCCCGCCATCCAGCGCGAGTTCAAAGAACTTGCCTTGCCGGACCGCGCCCACCCCTTTGTATCCCATTTTGTTGAGCGCGCCGTGAATGGTTTTGCCCTGTGGATCAAGGACGGTGGTCTTGAGCATGACTGTTACAAAAGCCTTCATGGTGGTGTACCGATTATAAATTGAGCTGTCCTGCCGGGGCGAGCAACTAGCGGGCGGGCGTGAACTCATCGGGCACCCCGGAAAGGATCGCACTGGACTTGGGACGGCGGTCCGGGTGGGCTGCTTTGCTTCGGGTTGAAATCAACAGCCCCGCTGCAAGCAGGCAGAGCGCGCCGGAAAGCCAGAACGCGTCGCGATAGTCGCCGAAATACGTCCGGATGGTGCCCGCAGTCAGCGCCGCCGCGGACGCGCCGAGCTGATGCATTGCGCCAATCCATCCGTAAACCACGCCGACGTTTTCCCTGCCAAACGTGTTTCCCACCAGACGGACAGTTGGCGGCACGGTGGCGACCCAGTCCAGGCCATAGAAAATCGCAAACCCGGAAAGCCAGATGTGCTGGCCGGAAAGAGCAAAGGGCAGGCACAACAATGACAACCCGCGCAGCGCGTAATACCAGAAGAGAAGATAGCGGCTGTTGAAGCGGTCTGTGAGCCACCCTGAGGCGGTGGTGCCGAGAAGATCAAAAACGCCCATGGCGGCAAGCATGCCTGCCGCTGTCACTTCAGCGATGCCATGGTCCATGCACGCAGGAATCAGGTGTGTTCCAATGAGCCCGTTGGTGCTGGCGCCGCAGACAAAGAAGCTTCCACCCAGGATCCAGAATTCTTGCGAGCGGGCGGCCCACCGCAAGGCACGGATAGGTGTTCGCGCAACGTTGTGCGCCGAGGCTGGAGGCGCTTCGGTCGCTCCATAGGGCAGCAGTCCCAGGTCTGAAGGCTTGTCGCGCAGCCCAAAGAACACCAGCACGAAAACCGCGGCAGCTACTCCGGCCACCACGTACGTCACGCTCCGCCATCCGTGCCGTGTCACCAGG
>DASTPO010000169.1:0-4239 GCA_035762225.1 Candidatus Angelobacter sp. | reverse complement strand
GAGAGAAGGCCCGTTCGCCATGCCGCAATCGCGCTTTGATCCCGCGCAAATTCTTGAAATCGTACGCAACCGTCCTCTGCGCCTGGCCAACCTGGGTTATCTGGGACACATGTGGGAGCTTTACAGCATGTGGGGCTGGATTGCCGTGATCATCGCTACTTCAGCAGGCTGGTCGCGCTCACGATACGAAATGGTTGCCGCGGCCGCAATTGCGATTGGCGCAATTGGCTGTATATGGGCCGGCGCGGCCAGCGATCGCCTGCAAAATCAGGTTGCGGCAGTGCGTGTGGCACAGCGCGCCCGCGTGACCATGGTCGCCATGGCGATCAGCTCTGCCTGCTGTGTGGTGGCTGCACTGGTCCTGCATCGTCCAGCTCTCCTGGTCCCGCTGTGTCTGGTTTGGGGCATTGCCGTGATTGCCGACTCGGCGCAGTTTTCCACCATCGTCAGCGAGGTCTCTGACAAGAATTATGTAGGCACGGCGCTGACCTGCCAGGTTGCTCTGGGATTCCTTCTGACCGCAGCGGTCATCCGGCTGATGGCGGCTATTGCTGCTCAATTTGGCTGGAACTGGGCTCTGGCCAGCATGGCCCTTGGACCGCTGCTGGGGATATGGGCGATGTCAGGCCTTTTGCGCGGAGCAACGCCAACCGTCTCGGCGTGAGAATAAAAAAAGTACGACTTTCCTCCCCATGCAGGGTTAGAATCGGCAGGCAAAACTCCGCAATTCTCAGGGAGCTCAGCAATGATGCGCAGGAAACTTTTCCTGTTTGTAGCTCTGCCGTTCGCTTTGCAAAGCTGGTCAGCCGCGCAAGCCGGTTCCATTGCCGATCTTCGAGCAGACCAACAACGCCTCCGGCAACAGCAATCTCAACTGGATGTTGACCGCAACCGGCTCATCTTTGATCGCCGTCATGGCGCTTCCCGGGCGCGGCTCGAATCGGACGAAGAGCTGATTCGCCAGGACCGCGTGCAGATCAGAAGGCTGCGAGCTGACATCAAACGGGACCGCCGTTTGCATCGCCAATATCACGGGTACTGATCACGCAGGCAAAAACAAAAGCCACAACGACTTGGTTGGTCGGTTGTGGCACTTTGCTTTTTAGGGGAGGCAACGCGTTTATGCTTACTGGATTCTGGTGCTGACCATTGGGGCCGGCGGTTTGCTGCCGGCAGAGATCAAGCGCCGCAATTCCGTGACAGCTTGCTTGTGGATCTGGCTGATGCGGGCTTCTCCCACGCCGAGTTCTTCGCCAATCATCTTCAATCCCATGTCTTTGAAATAGTAGAGTTCAAGAACCTGGCGATATCTGGGTTTGAGCTGGTTCAGGTAGATTCGCAGCAGCTTGAAATCTTCGGTCTTGCAGCAAACTTCATACGGGGTTGCGTCTTTTGAAGGCAGACGGTTCAATTCTTCGGAAGGATCGGAATCGTGATCTTCTGATTGCAGAGAAGGCTGTTTGGCGGATTCAAGCCGGTGCAGTGTCCGGTCATACTGTTCCAGTCCCAGGCCAACTGCTTTGGCGATCTCTTCCCGCGAAGGCTCGCAGCCTTTGCTTGCGCGCAGGTTCTGCTTTGCCTGTTCAATCTGGCGCGATGTGCGGCGGTCCTGGCGTGAGCATGTGTCCCATTTGCGCAGCTCGTCGAGGATCGCGCCGGTGATACGCGAGTTCGCGTAGCTGGCGAAATCTACCTGCCGCGTAGCGTCAAAACGCCTGGAGGCTTCAAGCAGGCCAATCATGCCCGTCTGCACCAGATCATCTACATCCACATGAGCGGGCAGGCGACGCTTGATCTTACTGGCGATTGCCTGAACCAGATTGAAATAATTCTGAACCACCAGTTGCGATTGCGCCGGATTTACTACATTGGTTGCCATTTTAGTCTTGCCTCCCACTCTTGCTAAGGCAAGTACTCTGCCAAAACGGCAGTACTGTTAAGTGGTTGTGAATCAAGGACGAGAGTACTAAGTGAGGTGAGTGATCTTGTTCAGATTCTAGAATTCAGACTCTTGTAGCTGGACAGAAGCTGAGTTTGCAGACGTTTAAGAAAAATCCAAGAATAACAATCACACACTTTTCTGAAGCAACGCATATAAAGAAATTGGGGCGGGCCTCAAAACAATGGCCAGTTGTTCAGGCCCGTCCCGGGCTGTTGCTGTTACTAGAGTCATCGGCACGCTTTTGCGCCACATTAGTCCTCCCCCGCTTATTTATTCCGACAAAAATCCGCCTTCGCCGAAAGTCCTTGGCAGATGCGCCGATACATATTTTAAGTAATAAGCTTGTGAGGTGTAAGTATGGACCATTTCGTTGTTGTCTCTTTGCAGCATGGCGTGCCGGAGAGCTTTCTGGAATCGCTGCGCCAGGCAGGATGGCGCGTCAGCCTGACCTCTGACGTCATGCAGGCCAAGCAGCTGCTGCAGCAGGGCGACGTCGCCGGCGTGGTTCTGGAATTCGATTCGTCCAAACATGATCCTGAGTGCCTTAAGGTGCTTCGCTTTGTTCATGAATTCTGCCCCGGAACCACCGTATTCATGCTGAATGCAAGCGTGGTCGCGTCTGCCGGCGCCGGCTTGGCAGCCACAGTGAACTCGGTTGAAGAGACCCGCAATGGCGTCCCCGATCCAGTTCTCAATCTGTACAAACTTAGTCCGGCACAAAAGCGAATTGCCTCACTCGTCGCACAGGCTTATCCAAACCGCGAGATCGCGCGGCGGCTCAAAATCAAGGAGCAAAGCGTGCGCAATGAACTCTCCCGCGTCTTTAAGAAGATGGGTATATGGAACCGGGTTGAGCTTGCACTGCTGATGCGCGAAGGCCACAACGTTGAAGCTGCAACTTCTGTCAACAGAGCGCCACGGGAGCAAAGGGATTCTGAAGAGCACCCCAAATGGTCCCGCGATCTCAAGACTCCGGTCAGTGTTGCGGGGTTTGCCTCACAGCAACTCCCGCCTGAACGGCTACTCAGCTGACGAAGTGGGGATGTCGTAGACCTTGATTTTCTGGTATAGCGTGCTGCGCGGAATACCCAGCCGGACAGCCGCCGGCGCCACTTTCCCCGACTCCTCCCGCAGTACTCGGGCGATATATTGGCGCTCCAATTCTGCCAGTGTCAGCGCAGACTCGCCTTCCAGTTCAGAACGCTTGGTCGCGTGCACGCGCTGCGCCAGGGCCAGGTCGTCGCTTTCTATCACGCGAGCGTCGCAGGTCAGGGCCACTCGCTCCAGAACGTTTCTCAGCTCACGAATATTGCCTGGCCATGAGTACGCTTTCAGGGCAGCTTCCGCGCTGCGGCTTAGCTCCTGCTGGTCCCGGGCCAAATCGGAAGCCAGGTTGCGCAAAAGCGAGTTGGCAATTGCCACAATGTCCTCCACTCGCTCTCTCAATGGCGGTATGTGCAGATGAAACGTGCTGATCCTGAAATAGAGGTCTTCGCGAAATTTCATATCGCGTACCGACTGCATCAGGTTGCGGTTGCTGGCCGCAATAATCTGAATATCCACGGCGCGCTCCCGCACATCACCCAGCCGCCGAAAGCGGTTGTCTTCCAGCACTTTCAAAAGCTTGGGCTGGACCATCAGGTCCATTTCTCCCAGTTCGTCAAGAAACAGAATGCCCTTGTGTGCGGCTTCAACCAGCCCCTGCTTGCTTCCCGACGCTCCGGTAAACGCTCCCTTTTCATAGCCGAACAGCTCTGATTCCAGCAGCTCCCGGGAGAGTCCGGCGCAGTTGACGTCAACAAAAGCTTCTTCCGCCCGCGGCCCATTTTTATGGATCCACTGGGCCATCACTCCTTTGCCGGTGCCGGTCTCGCCCTGGATCAGGATTGGCCGCTCCGTATTCACGATCTTGCGCGTCTCTTTGGCCAGCCGCTGTATCACCGGGCTCGACCCCTGGAATGGATCTTTGGCGTAACGCGGGCGCACCATCTTGCCGGCTAGCTGCTTACGTTGGTGTTGCTGGCTCTGTAGGCAATTCTTCACGGCTGCCAGCAGAATGGAAAAATCCACCGGCTTGGTAAGAAATTGGTCAGCGCCTTCTTTAATTGCCTTCACTGCAAGATTGATTGAGCCATGCCCGGTCAGGACAATGCACTTCAGGCCAAGGTTCATGGTCTTAAGCGCGGCCATGAAATCCAGAGCTGTGCCGTCGGGCAGATCAAAGTCGATTACTGCTATGTCCGGCGTCTCCGCGGTTTCCAGTGCGGCATACGCGGATTGCAAACTGACGGTTTGAA
>DASTPO010000168.1:0-3798 GCA_035762225.1 Candidatus Angelobacter sp. | reverse complement strand
AGAGCCCAGTTCCAGCCAAATTGAGCAGCAATAGCCGCCATCAGCCGGATGACCGCTGCGGTCAGAAGGAATCCCAGAGCAACCTGGCAGGTCAGCGCCGTGCCTACATAATTCTTGTCAGAGACCTCGCTGATGATGGTGGAAAAGTGTGCCGAGTCGGCAATCACCGCAATGCCCCAAACCAAACAGAGCGGGACCAAGAGAGCTGGACGATGCAGGACCAGTGCAGCCACCACACAACAGGCAGAGCTGATCGCCATGGCGACCATGGTCACGCGGGCGCGCTGTGCCACGCGCACTGCCGCAACCTGATTTTGCAGGCGATCGCTGGCCGCGCCGGCCCATATACAGCCAATGGCGCCAATCGCAATTGCGCTTGCGGCAACCATCTCGTATCGTGAGCGCGACCAGCCTGCTGAAGTAGCGATGATCACGGCAATCCAGCCCCACATGCTGTAAAGCTCCCACATGTGTCCCAGATAGCCCAGGTTGGCCAGGCGCAGAGGACGGTTGCGTACGATTTCAAGAATTTGCGCGGGATCAAAGCGCGATTGCGGCATGGCGAACGGGCCTTCTCTCACACCGAAAGCCACCACCGCGGCGCCCAATAGAGCCTGCACGCTGCCAAGCAGAACCACGCCGCGCCAGGGAATGCCTCCAATGGCATTAGCGGCATGCGGCACGGCCGAGCCCACCGTCAGCGCGCCGATCATGATGCCCAGCGCCAATCCACGGCCGCTCTGAAACCAGCCGGCGATAATCTTCATGCCAACCGGATAAACACCTGCCAGAAAGAAACCCGTGGCACCGCGCAGAAGGATCGCTGTAAGTGGATCGGCCGCAAGGAATGCGAACGCGGCATTGGCTGCCGCCGCGGCCAGCGCGGAGATGATGAGTACCTTGATCGGGCTGAAAATGTCGGGAATATTGAGCAGGGCAAAGATGATGGCGCCAAGGGAAAAGCCAATCTGTACCGCGATCGTCAGCCATGAACCCAGCGCCAGTCCGGAATGCCATAAGCCTGTCACTTGAGGAATAACGGCGGTCCCGGTAAACCAGAGCGACATCGCCAGCAATTCAGCCAGGGAGAGCAAGAAAAGAACCCGCCGGGAGGAAAGTCCGCGGCGGGCTTCAGTCTGGACCGTTGCCGGCATTTAGCTCTTGAGTTTCCTGCGCTCACAGGATTCCACCATCTTGGTGGGATCGACGGCGTCATTATCGATCTGCATCTCGGCGATCTTTCCTTCTTTATCGATCAGGAAATTCACGCGGCGACCGATCTTGCGCTTTTCGTCGTAGAGGCCGTACTGTTTGGTTACGTCGCCGCCCCAGTCACTCAACAGCGGGAAGCTTACATTGATTTTTTCCGCCCAGGCGGCGTTGCTGAAGGGGCTGTCCATGCTTATACCCAGTACCTGGGTATCTGCAGCTTCCAGTTTTTTCAGGTTCGCCTGGAAGTTCTGCATCTGCTTGGTTCAACCACCGGTGAAGGCAAAGATATAGAACGCCAGCGCGACGTTCTTCTTTCCCTTGAAGTCATGGAGCGAGACCTGGTTCTTGAAAGTCTGGTCGCGCAGGGTAAAGTCAGGCGCCGTATCGCCAACCTTCAATGCTGGTGGCGGCGGGGCATCCTTCTTCTCCTCTTTCTTGTCCTGGGCCAGCAGGCTTTTGCCCGCGCTCGGTCCCAGAAGAGCTAACGTACCCAACAAACGGACAGCGGTTCTTCGACGCATCAGTTCTTTCCTCCGCTTGAGCTGCACCGTAAGCCTAAATTTAAGGCCGACGAACGTCAATAGGGCCCGGAGTTACCATGATGCACGGCAACTTTATTCCAGCCGGGTGTTAGTATTTGCCAAGAGAAACTGCCATGAAAACATTACTTCGATTGCTTCTGATGGTAGTGGCGTTCGCCGCCATGGGCTTCACACAAGTGTCTGCTACGGCTGTACAGGTGAACACGATTTATGCCGGCGCGGATGGAAAGTTTGAGGCCGCTCCGGACACCGCCGTGGTGCGCACCGACATCGCTTCCCAACAGGACACATCCCGCGCTGCCTATGATCATGCCGCAGCCGCGGTGGATCATGTTCGGCAGGTGTTGAAGAGCAACGGCATCGATGTGAAGAGCGCCCAGTTCGGCGCCTACCAGATGCAGCCAATGTATGACTGGAAAAATCCCAAGCACAAGGTTATCGGCTATCGCGTTACCTCGGACGTGACCTTGAAGCTGAAGGACTTCAGCAAAGTAGGCGCGCTGACCGAGCAGCTGGCCGATATAGAAGACACGCAGAACCAGTCAGTGAATTACACGCTGGAAGACATCGAGCAGGCTAAAGCCAAAGCGTCAGAAGACGCCTTAAAGAAAGCCCGTAACCAGGCCGGCGCCGTCGCCACCGCCGGCGGCCGCACCCTGGGCGATCTTCTATATGCTTCCGTCGATGTCAATCAACAAAATGTAGTGCCGGTGCAGGTGTACAGCATGCGCTCTGCCGCCGCGCCCGCGGCCACGCCTCCGCCCATGGCGGACTTTACCCCGCAGACCGTCACGATCAACGCTCACGTCAACGCGTTGTTCGCGCTGAAATAGCCGGCGCTTATTGCGACATCACCAGCGGCAAGCCGTTCTTGGTGTTGCCGATCACGATGATCTTTGCGTTTGGGCTCTTGGCCAGGTTTTCCGTGGCTTCAATGCCTTTCCACTCCAGCAATTGCGCGCTGATGCCCTGGGCCACGATCTGCTGGAAATCATGGATGCCCTGCGCTTCAATGCGCTTCCGGTCGGCCTCCTGGCGTTCTTTCTGCAAGCGGAAGCTCATCGCCAGCGACTCCTGCTCCGCCTGCTGCTTGGTTTCAATCGAGGCCCGCAGCGCGTGCGGCAGCTGTATGTCGCGCAAGAGCACGTTTTCAATCACAATGCCCCGCGGCTCCAGCGCCGCCTTCAGGCCGTTCATGATCTCGTCTTCCACCTGCTTGCGCGAACTTGAATAAAGCGTGTTGGCGGAGTGGCCCGCCGTGGTGTCGCGAATGGTGGAGCGCAGGTTGGGATCGATGATCGTCGATCCGTAATTGGTTCCAATGCTCTGGAACACATCGGCCGCCTTGTCTCGGTTCAGGTGGTAGATCAATGAGGTATCGATTTCCAGATTCAGGCCCTCACTCGACGGCGTGGAGGTGTGCTCCTCCTGGGTCTGTGTGCGGACTGTCAGCACATGGTTGATCTTGAACGGGGAAACAAGGTGCGTCCCTTCCGGCAGGACCTCTCCGGTGACCCGTCCAAAGGAGGTGAGAATTCCCACGCTTCCGGGAGGAACATACGCCACTGAAGACCAGATGATGATGAGCGCGAAGACCAGCCCTGAAATGACGACCGCCGGCGTGGCCATTGACCGGGGATTTGCATTGATGATTCGCGGATCGAAATGTGACATCGTTTCTCCTTTTTACGTTAAAGCCCTTGGTGGCAAGTTAGACGTGGTGGTCCTCTCAGTTGGTAAAGGGCGGAACAATTCTGTTCTCCAGCCCTCTGCCTTCTAAGTTATTGCGTGGTATCGGTTTGTAGAATAAATGCCCGTTGCAATTGCGGATAAGTAATATTCGGAGATGAGGGAGTCGGGCAAAATCCACAGGGAAAAAATTTCAGAGGAAGGGAAATCCTACCCTGTTTTCCACCGAGCAGCTCTGCTAAGTGCTTTATTTACAACAAGTCTTGATTGGCACAGAGGATGCAATAAGAGAGAACAGACGAAGTGGCGCGCATCGGGGCGCTTTCGAATGGGATCTAACGGCCAGAGATCCATC
>DASTPO010000167.1:0-3560 GCA_035762225.1 Candidatus Angelobacter sp. | reverse complement strand
CGCGGAGAAAACAAAAGAACAAAATCAACAATGACTATTCGCGTCTTTTCGCGTTCATTCGCGGCCAATTTCCTGATCAGCGTTCATCTGCGCAAATCTGCGGCGAAATTCACTTCCCTTTCCACGCCGGCTTCCTCTTCTCCATCCACGCCGCGATTCCCTCCTGCGCGTCTTCGGTCCGCATCAGCTCTTCCAGATAAATCTTCTCCGCCCGCGCCAGGCCTTTGTCCAGATGCATGGAATCCCACGCATAAAAAGCTTTCTTAGCCACGGCCAGCGCCGCCGGGCTCAGCTTCATTAGATGATCCGCCGTGCGCTGGAGGGCCTTCTGCAACTCCCCTTCAGGAGGCGCGTCATTTGCCAGACCCCACTCGGCAGCTTCTTTGCCGCTGAATGTGCGTCCGGTAAAGACGAGATCGGCCGCGCGTTTCTGGCCAACCAGCGCCGCCAGCGCCGTGCAAGCGACCGGCGGATAGCATCCCAGAGTGATCTCGGGAAATCCCCACTTGGCGTCCGGTGTGGTGAAGCACATGTCACAAACCATGGCCAGCTCCGCGCCGCCGCCCAGGCAAGCGCCGTGGACCTCAGCGATCGTGATTTTGGGAGACCGGGTCAGCGCAAGAATCACTCCATGAAACTTTTGCAGCATGGTCTGGACCAGATCGGGCGTATGCACCGCCACATCAACGCCGGCAGAGAAAGCTCGCTCGCCACCGTTGATGATCACCACCGAAACTTCTTTCCGTTGTTCCAATTGCTGTAATGCCGCCAGCAACTCGTCCATCATCTGGAAATCGATCACATTGAGCGGCGGATGCGTGAGCGTGACGCGGGCCAGGTGGTCCCGCGCCTCCATGGCGATTCGCTTCGTAGCCGTCATTCGATCATCAGAGATTGTCATGGCTCTTGTTCAGATCACGCGATTTCCCGGTCACTGGATCGCCCGATCTATTCTCTCCGTGCCTCAGTGTCTCCGTGGTGGGTTTGTCTTTTTGATTTTCCGATCACGGCGATTCTTGCTAGCTAGTCCAGAACCCCTTCGTATCGTACTCCCGGATCGCCTTCAACTCCGCCGCGTTCGGCTCCGGCGTCGGCTTGGCATCGGGTGCGACCTTCAATTTCCATCCCGTATTCGCCAGCACGTCGTCCACTGTCACGCCCGGATGATAGGTAGAAAGATAGGCTTCGGCATCGTCGCCAAAACGCAGAACACACTTGGTGGTGATCACCGCTGACGGGCCGCCACGCGGCAATCCCACACGCTTGCGCCATCCTGCGCCGTCGCCATTCCCCGGACTGGTGATATAGCTCACTTTTTCCGGCAGACGATGTTTGCCATGCTCCAGCAATGACACAAATCGTTGCGCCATGGAAGCGATATCGCATGCGCCGCCCGAGCCCGGCAGCCGCACCATGCCATTCTTTCCTTGTACCTGCGTGGAATTCAGGTTGCCGTACTTGTCCACTTCAGCCGCGCCTAGAAATCCCAGGTTCACCCGCCCCGATTGCAAAAGGCTCATTACCTCCAGCATGCCCAGGCACTGTGTCGCGCCTTTGATATTCGGAGGGTCGGCCATCGTGTAAATCAGCTCAGGCGAGGGCGTAGAGCGAATCACGCCATTCTCAAACAGTCCGATAGCGTTCGGCGCGTGCGTTTTCTTCGCCACGACAAAGGCAATCAGCGGGAGCCGCATGCCCACAAAGACGACTTCGCCATCTTTGATCTCGCGCGCCGCCGCCACGACCATGAGTTCGTTGAGTGTGTAATTTGTTTTGGATTGGTGAATGGACATCCCTGGTTTCTTAGGGTCCTCTTTCAAATCGTCGCATGGCGACAGATCTATATTGGACCGTTACGATGCCAGCCTGACTATTTTCTCAACAGAGCTGGGCAATTTTATGTCGACAAAGTAATCCTGGGGATAGAGGTAGTCTTCTCCCGATTCGTCTATGATCCTGCGCATGCCAGCCTTTCCGGCCGCGCGATCGGGCAGCACAGGATAGAGCTTTCGCAGCTCCAGGGAAGCAGGGTAGTCCTCATTCTTGATGCAAACCACGTATTGCACCCTGGATCTTTTTTTAGTCGAGAAGCCGTTTGATCTTGACTTCTTTTCTGCCGATGCCATGCGCTTCATACCAGTGAATTTCAGCTTTTGCTATCCTACCATCGGGCAGGTGGATGTCGGCGAGGCCTTTCAGCTTTCTCCAGCGGCCCCGCCCGTAGAACTTGACGAGCCGCTTTCTCTCTCGCAGCGTCTTTCCTGCCCCCAATCACCTCGACTGCCGTAACCGGGACCGCAATCTCAATCTTCATTCAGTCCGGCAATGATAAAACAACAGGGCTGCCGAAGCAGCCCCATTCTTGTTTTGGCTAATCTCTGGCGGCTAACCTTTCTTACTGCACCGCGTTCAGCGCACTCTTCCTTACCTCGCCGATCGTCAACAGCGGGTCTTTCGCGCCGGTCTTCGGAGCAATCCATTTCTTTTCCGAACCGATAATGTCCATCAACAGCTTCTTGTCCGCCGCGGTAGGCAGCCAGGTTTCCAGCTGCTGTTTGTATTCCTTTTCATCCATCGGCTGGCCCGTCTGCGGGTGGAACATCTGGTTCTTCCAGCGGCCAATCATGCGGTTGAACTGGATATTGGGGCAATACAGCTCGGCGCTTCCCGGCTTCTGGCCCGCGCTGATGCGCTTCACCAGACCGACGCACTCATCACGATAGAGGTGGCGGTTGTAGTCATTCAGGTTCTCCAGGTCGGGCGCGGTCTGGTTCTTCAACTCGTCATAGCGGCCCTTCAATCCCCAGGTGTAAGCCCAGTGCGCGGAAGAAGAATGGTCAGTGCCGAACAGGTCATAGGCGCTGGAAATCCATTTGTTCAGATATTTCTGCATGAGCCAGCCCGGAACCACGCCTGCCTCTGCGATGCGCGCCAGCCCCGTGTTGCCGGTGCCCATGTGGAATGCTTCTTCGCGCAGCATGTAGCTCATCGAGCGGCCCAGCGGAGCGAAGGCAGAATACTTGAGCATCTGCAGCTGGAATTTGCCGTCGCGGTCAATGAAGTCGGTGAAGGCAAAAAAGTCCAGCCAGTTGTCGCACTCTTCGTTAAACGATCCCAGCAGGCGCTTGTTCTCGTACGCTTTGCGCTCCAGCATCTTCTGCGCTTCCACTTTTCCCGTCGTGCCAAAGTGGTCGATCAGCAGCGCGCACATCTGCCAGCCATGGCGCATTTCCTCGATCATCACCCGCGTCAGCGATGAGCGGTCATAATCGCTGGGCGCGGTCTCAAACAGGTAGCGCTGCTGCTCCACGCTGGCAAACTCGGTATCGCCCTGGTAGACGATCAGGTTCATCAGCGCATCGCGCATGTTCTGCGTGGGAATCTGGCGGACGTTCTCCCACTTGTTGCGGCCTTTGTAGTAGCCAAAGGTGATTTCGTCGGTCTCAATGGCCCCGTACAGCGTGTCAAACTTGAAATTGCGTATATCGTCGTGATTGACGCCGATTTCCTCGCGCCACTCCTTGAACAGTCCTTCCCAATCACTGAACGATCCGATCTTC
>DASTPO010000166.1:0-11136 GCA_035762225.1 Candidatus Angelobacter sp. | reverse complement strand
CGGTGCGGTCCGTGACGGCGATGACCACTGCCACATCGGCGTGGGAGCCGTTGGTGATGAAGGTCTTGGTGCCGTTCAGCACCCATCCGCCTTTTTTACCTTTGCGGACCGCGCTCATACGGGCGCCGCCGGCATCAGATCCGGAGCCGGGTTCGGTGAGTCCCCACGCGCCGATCCACTCTCCGGTGGCGAGCTTGGGAATATATTTCCTGCGCTGCTCTTCATTACCGGCGAGGAAAATATGGTTCGAACAGAGGGAATTGTGCGCCGCCACAATGATCCCCACCGATCCATCCACCCGTGAGAGTTCCTCAATGGCAATCACGTACTCCACGTAGCCCAGGCCGGCTCCGCCATACTCGGCGGGAAAGATCATGCCCAGCACGCCCATGCGGCCCAGCTCCTTGACCACGTCGAGCGGGAAGTGGTTGGCCTCGTCCCACTTCATCACGTTAGGTAGGATTTCCCGCTCGGCAAATTCGCGGATCGATTTCTTGAGCTGCAGTTGTTCGTCGGTGAGTTGAAAGTCCATCATTCTCCTGTCACAGCGTGGGGGCCTTCTGATCAACGCGCATCAGCCGTCCTGGCCCCTGCTTCAGCGGGACGACATATTGGATGCGTCCGGGCAAAACAGATGATTATTTCACAGGCGAGAGAAACGCGTGTGGCGAATGGGGCAAACTCAGCAAAGGCAATGCTCTGGAGGGAATCAAGGTGCCTGCCACTGACAAGTACGGATTTCCTGTATCGCTATTTCGTTACCGCGGCGGAGGATGCTATGCTTCGGTAACCGAGGAAGGGCGAATCGCAGCGTTAGACAAAGGAGTATTTGAATGCTTATACCTCGGGCAGCTAAAGCCAGCGTTCTCGTCTGGATTGGGCTGATCATTGTGGACTGTGGTTGTCTTGGATTGGTTCAGGCTGACCGTCCGCGGACTTATGTACCAGAGACTTCAAGTGGGCAGAACACCGCACCGGAGATTGTTGAATGGACGCGACATTTTACGTTACCCGACGATATATTATTTGCGCGCCACCAAACCTGGAAAATAGATGCTCTGATCTTCCTGGTATCGGCTGACGCAACGGGAAAGGTCCGTGAAGCCAGGCCCATCGCCGGTTTCAGCCTCTATCTGAACCCGATCGCAAGCCAGATCAAACAGATTGCCTTCCCAGCCAGACTGGCAGGAAAAACCTTCGTCCTGCGGGTGCCGGATCCTCTGCAAAGGTTTAAAACGGACGCGCAACTGTACCATGCAGGTCGCTGCGCTCCAGACAGCGAACTCAGGAAGCTTTACCAGCTTGGAGCAATGTTCTGGCGGTCTCAAGACAATGACGCAGCTTCCATTTGCTACAAGTTCATACTTGAACGAAACCCGGCTTCCGTTGCAGCGCGTTGGGGCCTGGCCACTATTTGCGTAGCGCAGAAAGATCGTTGCGCAGATGAATATCTTGAGAGCGTAATCGCAAGTAACCCCGAATTCACTGAGGCGCGCGAGAGGCTGATCGCGAAGCCGACCGATCCCGAGCGGTTTGTCGAGGGGC
This sequence comes from Candidatus Angelobacter sp., assembly GCA_035762225.1. Taxonomy (GTDB): domain Bacteria; phylum Acidobacteriota; class Terriglobia; order Terriglobales; family Acidobacteriaceae; genus Angelobacter. Next base: position 9,591 of record DASTPO010000166.1, on the reverse strand, counting down.
TAAGAGAACTGCTGTCGGCAAGCCTACCCCCGGCGACCCGGCTTAAATACCTGACCGATCTGGCTTTCTGGTTGAACAAAATGAACAGGATCGACGAGGAGGTCGAGACGATCGACCAGTGGAATGCAGCTGCTGATAAATTGATGGAGATATACCCTCTTGCTGCGTCCCGTTACACAACCGAGGCAATGCACTTTGGACTTGTGGAAGAAAGCACAGGTCACAATGAAGGTGCAATTGATTCTTATCGTTTGGTCTTGACCTCTGCGGCGCATGATTCTCTGTTTCCGCTCAATGCGCGTTACGATACCGAAATGGGCATGGCACGAGCGTTGCGAAGAACCGGCCATGGAGCGGAAGCGGCGGATGTGTGCAAGAGGTGGCAAAAAAAGTGGCGGAAGCTGGCGAGTCACCCCGTTCATCATCCCTGGGAGCTTAGAGAAGCCGGTCCGGATGAGTTGGGCGGGGAATGGGAATTCTCCTGCGGCGATCAAGAAAAGGGGTTGGCACTGATACAGAAGGCTGCCAAGGAATATCCGGATTCCAACGAGCCGTATACAGCTCTGGCCCACTACTATTATTCGACTGGGCAGGTCAGCAAAGCGCGAGACGCAGAAGCAACAGCCAGCCGTATGCTGGATGAGTGGGGAAAGAAACTAGGTGAATTTTAGAACTGAAGTTGTCGTTCACCAAGCCCCGCTGTGCGTCCGACGCGAACGCGACGCTTACTTTACGGCGGCTACGCGGGCGCTCAAGCGGGATTTGTAGCGTGAGCCGGTGTTTTTGTGGATCACACCCTTTTTCACCGCTTTGTCGATCATGGACACGGTATTGCCAAAGACGGCTTTGGCCTGCTTGGCGTCGCCCGATTCGAGTGTCTGCCGGAGTTTGCGCAGCGCGGTGCGCAGCTGCGAGGTGTTGGCGCGGTTGTCGGCAGTGCGTTTTGTGGTTTGGCGGGCGCGCTTCAGCGCAGAAAAATGATTTGCCATGATTTTTGGTCAAGTCCCTCTGAGATGTTTTCGATTGTTGCCGAAGATGCTATTTTACTTGGGTTTAGCCGCTTTGGTCAATCCGCCGAGGGCGAAGCCAGGCAGCGATGCGGCTTTATTTCAGGTCCCTGCCATCACGGTCCGGCATCCAATGTTAAAGGGGCGTAAAGCCGCCTGAACTTTGTTGACTTGGGCCAATGAAGGGGGGTACTCTCAGGCCAATGGTATTGCCTCCGCGTTTCGGTGGACCACCTATCCTGCTTCTCCATGCACAAAGCAATTTCCTGTTCTCTGTGCCGGCGGCACGCGGGAGTGAACCATTTGTTACCGTCCAGGGAGATTTACGGCTCAACTGAATGAAGAAAAATATTGAAATCGTCCCGAACATCCAGAAGCTCTTCGGCATTCGCGATGAAAACCTGCAGGTAATGGAGAGTGGGCTCAACGTAAATGTTGACCTGAAATCCGATTCCGTCCAATTGGAAGGTGCGGCCCGGGACGTGGCCCGCGCGGAGCAGATCTTTACCGACTTCGATTACCTGGGCAGCGCCGGGCAGGAATACAGCGACGCTGATCTCAGTTCGATGCTGCGCGTGGTGGTGGCTGATCCCAGCGCGACGCTGCGCGGCCTGGCGGAAGCAGGGAAGCAGCGTTCGTTTGGCAAGCGGCAGGTCCAGCCCAAGAGCATGAACCAGCGCCGCTACATTGACGCCATTGAAAAGCATGACATGGTGTTCGGCATTGGGCCGGCAGGCACAGGCAAGACCTACCTTGCCGTGGCGATGGCCGTTTCCGCGCTCAACGCCAAGCGGGTAAGCCGCATCATTCTGGCGCGTCCGGCGGTTGAGGCCGGCGAGCGCCTGGGCTTTCTGCCGGGAACGTTGCAGGAAAAAGTGGATCCCTATCTTCGTCCGCTGTATGACGCGCTTTATGACCTGATGGACCAGGAGCGGGTGGACCGTTTTCTGGAAAAGAACGTGATTGAGATTGCGCCCATCGCGTTTATGCGCGGGCGGACGCTGAATGACTCATTCATCATCCTGGATGAGGCGCAGAACACCACGCCGGAGCAGATGAAGATGTTTGTGACGCGCATGGGCTTCAACTCCAAGGCAGTGATCACGGGCGACATCACCCAGATCGATCTTCCCAACGCCAAGCGCAGCGGGCTGCTGGAAGCCATGGACGTGCTGAAGCCGGTGGAAGGTCTTTTCTTCAACTTTTTCACCGAGGAGGACGTGGTGCGCCATACCCTGGTGCAGCGCATTGTCCGCGCCTATGACGAGAGGTCGCGCAGCCAGCAGCTTTCGCTGGAACTGCCGCGCGAGGTGCAGGAAGCGCAGGAGCCGCACGAGCCCCCTCTGCAACAGTAGTTGGATTTAGTAGAATTTGATGCGGGAGGGCAGAGTGGCCCTCCCGGTTTTGTTTTGCAGGAAGGCAATGATCATTGTGGAGAAAAAGCTGGATGGAGTGGCCCCGGCGGGGCTGAACCGCTTTGTCCGGCGGGCGCAGAAGCTGGCGCGGGTCCGCGGGGAAGTTGACGTGCTGCTTACAGGCAACCGTCGCCTCCAGGAACTGAACCGCCGCTTCCGGCGCAAGAACAAGCCCACGGACGTGCTCTCCTTTCCACGCCCCGCGGGCGGCGACATTGCTATCTCCGTGGATATCGCACAGCAAAACGCCAAGCGTTACGGCCATGCCGCCGGCGAAGAGGTGAAGATATTGATCCTGCATGGCATGCTGCACCTTGCCGGATATGATCATGAACTGGATAACGGGCGGATGGCGAAGGCGGAAGCCAGGCTGCGCGGCGCGCTCAAGTTGCCGGCTTCGCTGATCGATCGGACGCAGAGCACGGGCAGCCCGGTGAAAAAAAGTGCGGCCCATCGCACACGCGGAGCCAGCGTACGGATTAAGAGCGCGACCGTCCGGCGCAGGAGCAGGCCATGACGCTGGTGAGCCTCTACATCGCGATACTGGTGCTGTGCGGCCTTCTGGTGCTGGTCTCTTACGTGGACCGGCTCTACACCGAGAGCGGCAAATTTCTGAGCCGCGAGTTTCAGGAGAACATAACCGCCTTTGAAAAGCTGGTGGAGCCGCGGCTGCTTCGCGCCAGCCGGCGCGCCGCGCTCGCCATTGCCGTGCTGGAGCAGTTGTGCACGGCCGTGATTGCGCTGCTCATCGGCTACCTGGTGTTTCGTGACCAGCATTGGACCTGGCCGGAAATTGCCCAGGCCGTGGTTGGCATCATCCTGGTGGTGATTGTCTGCAACCGGCTGCTGCCTTACGTAATCTTCACGCGCACGCGGGGTGAATGGCTGGTCCACTTCATCCCGTTGCTCCAGGGTTTGATCTACCTGATGTTGCCGATCGCCGTGGCCCTGGGCTTTGGGCTTTCCGTGGCCGCGCTGGCGGAGCCGCACGAGCCGGAAGAGCCGGAGCATCCGTCTGAGGCCGTGGATGCGCTGATCGAGGCGGCGGAAGAAGAGGGAATTCTGGAGGAAGGCGACCGGCAGCTGATCCAGTCGGTGGTGGAGTTCGGCGACAAGACCGTGCGCGAGGTGATGACGCCCCGCCCCAACATCTTCGCGGTCCCCGCCACCACGACCATTGAAACCTTCACCACGCTGCTGCGGGACAAGCCGTATTCGCGTGTTCCGCTCTATTCCACCAGCATTGACCAGATCCAGGGCATGGTGCTGGCGCACGATCTCATACAGATTCCCGACGCGCTGGCCCATACAACCACGGTGGCCAAGCTGGTGCGGCCCGTGCTGTTTGTCCCGGAAACCAAGATGACGACGCAGCTGCTGCGCGAGATGCAGAAGGACAACATTCACATGGCAATCGTGATCGACGAATATGGCTCGGTGGCGGGCCTGGTCACGATGGAGGACCTGGTGGAAGAGATCGTGGGCGAGATACGCGACGAGCATGAGCAGGCGCAGGACATTGTCCGCGAAGGCGACAGCGCGTACGTGATGCAGGGCACGGTGGATGTGGGACGCCTGCAGGACCTGTTTGACGTGCGGCTGGATGGCCGGGAGACCGCGACCGTCGGCGGACTGGTAAGCGCGATTGCCGGCCGTATTCCCCAGCCCGGCGAGGTGGTGGAAGAGGACGGCCTGCGTTTTGAGATTCTGGAATCGACCGACCGCAAGGTGGAAAAAGTGAGGGTCTGCCGCGCGGACCCGCAGAAGTCAGGCTCGTCGCCCAAACAGGTGCAGGCATAATGGCGCACAAGGCAGGCTTTGTCTCCATTATCGGCCGCCCCAATGCGGGCAAGAGCACGCTGCTCAACGCGCTGGTAGGCGAAAAGATCGCCATTGTGACGGAAAAGCCGCAGACCACGCGGATGAACATCCAGGGCATTCTCAACGTGAAGGCCAAGGGCAAGCGCCCGGCCGGCCAGATCATCTTTATCGACACCCCGGGGGTACACAAGCCGGACAGCCGCCTGAACCGCAAGATGATGCAGGAGATCCACGCAGCCCTGGAAAGCCGCGACCTCATTTTGCTGCTGGTGGATGTGACCGACAAGTTCGGCACCGGCGACGAGCATGTGCTGGAGCTGGTGAAGCGCACGGGCGCTCCGGTGTTCCTGCTGTTGAACAAGGTTGACCGGATGCACAAAGAGAAGCTCTTGCCGATCATCGAGCGCTACAGCAAGCTCCATAGCTTCCAGGAAGTGATTCCCATATCGGCGCTCAAGGGCGAGGGAACGGACGTGCTGATCGACAAGATCATTCGCGCGCTGCCGGACAGCCCGAATCTTTTTCCCGAAGACCAGCTGACGGACCAGCCGGAGAGATTTCTGGCGTCGGAAATCATCCGGGAAAAAGTGCTGCTGAAGACCGGCAAGGAGGTCCCGTACGCGACCGCGGTGATCGTGGAGCGTTATGAGGAGCTACCCAGGCTGACACGGATATCCGCCGCCATTTTCTGCGAGCGTGACGGGCAGAAAGCCATCCTGATCGGCAAAGGCGGAGAGAAGCTCAAGCAGATGGGCACCTCGGCGCGCATGGAGTTGGAGCGCCGCCTGGGCAAGAAGGTGTACCTGGAACTGTTCGTCAAGGTGAAAGCAGGATGGCGCCAGTCTGCGGCCTTCGTGGAAGAGCTGGACTGGCGGCGGCAGCTGGAAAATCTGACAGCAGGCCGGGGCCCGGAGCCGGAAAAGTGATAGCCGCGAATCAACGCGAAGGGAGCCGAATGCACGGGCTCCTTTCGATTCGCGTTGGTCGTTGATCAGTGATCAGTGATCGTTAATCTGTGATCGTTGATCTGTGTTCGTTGATCTGTGATCTGTGAGATTCGCGGCTGAATCTTCCAGTCGGGCGCACCAGCGTGCCCATGCGACTTAGCGAAGGCCGCCGCAGGAGAAGTCGATCCTCTGATTTAACGGAAACAGCGAACGCTCATGCGGCGTTCTGCTTCTCCAGTTCCTTGCACAGATAGATGATCTGTCCGGTGTGATGAGAGATGTGGGCCGCGCAGCGCAGGAAGATGGTAAAGCGATCGCCGGCATCTTCCATGCCTTTGGCGGTGTACGGGGTAGGCCAATCCTGCGGGGTCTGCTTTTGCAGCGTGGCCACGACGGCGGCGAGGGCGGCGTCAAAATTCCGGAGCAGCGTTGCCTTGGGATGGCCGACGGCGTCAGTGAATTCCAGCGGGCGGTTGCGGACATAGCCGGTCCCGGCGATCTCGGCGCCAACGTAGTAGCTCAGGTTTCCGGTGAGATGCAGAAGCAGATGGCCAATGCTGTTGCCATCGGGATAAGGGCGTGCCCAAATCTGCTGGTCGGAGAGCGGCGCAAGCAGCGCACGTATCTTCTCGGCGGCCTGCTGGTAATAGAGAGTGAAATCGCGGGCGATGACGGAGCTGAGATCGGCCATGGGCAGGGATTTTATCAAAACAGGGTAACAGCCGCGGTTTTTCATTCCGCGTCACGCGAGTGCAATCGCCGTATAGCGTCGCGAAAAAGGGCGTGACGATCGCAATGCAGGTCTGATTCCCAATCATGTCTTGACAACGAACCTGCGGTTCCAAAACGGAACGCAGCAAAATCACGATTCCCTTATTTTTGTTTTCGAAAATAAAACTGGTTTCCAGTTGAGACAATGTATCGCTGAGCGATACTTGCGAGCATGAAAGTCGGGCTCCCGCTTCTCCTGGTAGTTTTCGTCTTTAACCTCTCACATTCCCAATCAAGAACAAGCGGTAGATCATCCTCCCGAGGGTCGCTAACCGTCACCGTCACCGTGGTTCCATCGGTTCGCCTGGTCGCGGAGCCGAACGGAAAGCGGGACGTAATCGTTTCCAACGCTCCAGATTCCAAGGAATCCTTCTTCCTCGCTCCAGTTCGCGCGTCCAAGGTCGACAGCGACGTGCAATTCAGCTTCCCGGCAGCGCCGCCTCAATACGAGGTGACAAAGAAAACTGTGATGATGACGGTCTACGTAGGCGGCAAGACGGAGCAGCGGCAGGTGATCCTGACCACGGGAGTGCCACGGTAGCCGGGAACATCAATTGGCTGGAGTGAAGCGGTTGAGCAGGTGTATCCGCAAGCTAATGTGAATAGGGATCACGCTTGGTTTTTTCATGGATCGCGGTGTGTTTCATTTTCGGAGCCGGCTTTTTCACTCCAAGGGCGATATCGGCCAATTCAAGGTATCTGCTTTGGTTGGGCGGTCCGCCTTGCCGATTTTCCCAGGCACGTTCGCCGGCAGGCCCTTTCATGTTGTAACGTGGTGCGATCCACAGTTCATCCTCTAGCCCTTCTTCACGCTTGCTCTTCTTGCCCTTTTTCGGCATGCGGATTCCCATTTTAGCTCTTGGTAGTGGCAGCCGTATAAAAAACCTCTTATCGTAGCTTTCAATGATGCAACGGATCAGCAGCCTGGACTACGATAGTAAAGAACGAAAGCTGGCGACATGGAACGAGCCACAAAGTTGCCACCGGTTGCGCTTAGGGCGGACGGAAGTCTCAGCACCCTTACGCTGGTCCTCAAGGGCTATTCACGGACAGACGAGAATGTGAGTTGTCCGCTGTGTCAGGCCAGGTTTATCTTGTTGCTCGACTCCAGCGATCGGGCTGCCCCTTCCGATCCCGGCAGCATCCACAGCCGGGCACTCGCGTTCTTCCGCGAGAAAATCACCCAGGACCATGTTGACGGACACCCCAGGGACCAATTCACGATGCGGTGAAAACTCTCTAGATCAATCTTGACCAGAGCGACGCCCCATCACCAGATTTTCCTGTTGCAAAGAAGAAAAATCGTGTTACTGTATATTCGTATTTTGTTTGTAATGGCTGATAACGATTTCCAGGTAAAGTTACGGCCATGGGCGACGGCGCTCCGGCGGCATTTGGGGCTCTGAAGCCTGACAATTTTGATTTTGAAAAATACCCGGCTTGCTGCCGGGTTTTCGTATTTTGGGGCTGTGACCCTCAGCCTGATCTCTCAGCCGAAGTGGGGACCAAATGGGGATGTTTTCGATAAGCGGTTGTGTTTGCAACAAGCGAGCTTTGGGGATGAGTGGGGATGAATGGCGCAAGTCCTTTAGAAATGGGGATCAGGGGAGGGGGTAGGGGTACCCCCGCCGAAGGTACAGACCGGGCGCATCCCTGACAGAACGGACAGAGGGCGAGCACCCATGACAGTACCTGACAGTACCCCTTGATGCACAAGGTAGCAAGGGCAGCGCATGGCCGGGGAGGGCACGGACCACAGGACAGCTTGTAGCAAAAGTGGACAGAAAAGGGACAAGAACAAGGGGCCAAAAAAAACATACTTTGAGTGAGGCTAGCCATGACCATCAGTGGGGACCCAATCTTAGAACTGGCGGAAAAGAGAGCGGCGCTGGAACGAGCCAAGCCGTTTGAGCAGAGGCTCAGGGAATACCGGGAACGGTATGGCCCGATATGGGCAGACAGCGACGAGGGCAGGCTGTGCAAGGAGTTCTACCGCGCCTACATGGCCTATAAGGAATATCTCCGAATCAATTCGCGCCGCTGGCGGGAGGGCAACGGCAACGAGCTGGAGTTTGATGAGCACAAGGCTTATGAAGAGATGGCGCGCGCCATGGTGACCTACCAGAAGGAACGCGAAGAAAAGGACAGGAGGAACCTGGAAAAGGCGACGCGGGCGGCACGCTGCACGCATCGGCGGGCAGGCGGGGACTATTGCGGGTCACCGCGGATGAAGCGCAGCAAGTACTGCTACGCGCATGCCCGATTGCTGGCGGCGCGGACCGAGGAGCTGGAGCTGCCGCCGCTGGAGGACGCCAATGCCATTGTGCTGAGCCTGACCAAGGGTTTAAACGCGATGATGAAGGGGCAGATGGACCTGAAGTCGGCAGGGATGTTTTTTTACGGGCTGCAGATTGTAGCCAGCGTCATGGGGCGGGTGCAATTTGGAGAGCCGACGCGATAAAGACAGCAACAAGGGCGGCGAGGCGCTGCGTGAGTCGGAAGGAGAACGGGAGTCATCAAAACAAGGTAAAATAGAGGGTTCTTCGACATCATCCGCTCACTTCTGAGCCAGCAAAGGAATTGATTATGGCAACTGTTCTGGAAACGTCACGACCCACCTTGCGCCTGCCGCAAACCCCGTTCAAAAACGAGCCTCTCACCGACTTTACCAACGCGGAAAATGCCCGCCACATGCGCGAAGCGCTGACAAGGGTGCGGGCGGAGCTGGGCCGCGAGTATGACATTGTGATCGGCAACCGGCTGGTGAAGACGCAGGAGAAGATCAGGAGCGTGAACCCGGCACGTCCGTCAGAGGTGGTGGGAGTATTTCAGAGCGCGGGACGCGAGCACGTGGAGACGGCGGTGCAGTCGGCGTTGAGCGCATTTGAGAGCTGGAAGCGCACCACGGCCGAGGAGAGGGCATCACTGCTGTTCCGGGTGGCCTGCATCCTGCGCGAGCGCAAATTTGAATTCAGCGCCTGGATGGTTTTTGAAGTGGGGAAGAACTGGGCCGAGGCTGACGCCGATATTGCCGAGACCATCGATTTCGCCGAGCTATATGCACGCGAAGCGCTGCGCCTGGCCAAATCAGAGACGCCGGTGCAGCTCCCGGACGAGCAGGACCGCCTGATGTATATTCCGCTGGGCGTGGCGGCGGTGATTCCGCCGTGGAATTTTCCCTGCGCCATTATGGCGGGCATGACGATGGCCGCGATCGTCTGCGGCAACACCGTGGTGCTGAAGCCTTCACATGATTCACCGGCCATCGCGTTCAAGTTCTTTGAGGTGCTGCAGGAAGCCGGCATGCCGGACGGCGTGGTGAATTTCTGCCCCGGATCAGGATCGAGCTTTGGCGCCGGCCTGGTGGAACATCCGCAGGTCCGGTTCATCGCGTTTACGGGATCGAAAGAAGTTGGCCTGGACATCAACCAGCGGGCCGCGGCTCCTCGCCCGGGCCAGAAATGGATCAAGCGCACGATCCTGGAGATGGGCGGCAAGGATTCGATTGTGGTTGACGCGGACGCGAACCTTGACGCGGCGGTTGAAGGCGTGGCGCAGGCCGCGTTTGGCTTCCAGGGACAGAAGTGCTCGGCGTGCTCGCGGGCCATCATCGACGAAAAGATCTATGAC
>DASTPO010000165.1:0-3283 GCA_035762225.1 Candidatus Angelobacter sp. | reverse complement strand
AACTCTATCTCTGTCCACCCGCAACGGCAACCTCAGCGTGTCGCAGAGGGATGGCGCGGTTGACTTGACGACCAACCACGGCAATGCCAGCCTGGAAGATATTAAGGGCGATTCGGCTCTGCACGTTCACCACGGCTCCGTCACTATCAAAACCGTGAAGGGCAACGTGACGGTGGACGGCGAAGTGGACGACGGCGACGTGACGGACGTGACCGGCGCTCTGGATTTTAACGCCGGATACAACGGCAACGTTCAGATCGCCCGCGTGGGCCAGCGCCTGCACTTCAAGTCCATCCGCACCGATCTCCAGCTAGCGCGGCTCGATGGAGAAATCACGATGGGCCACGGCGATATCCGTGCTAATTCTCTCGCCGGCCCGGTAAGACTGAACACGCGCGCCAATGAAGTGCACATGGAAGACGTTTCCGGCGAAGTTGAAGTCGAAAACCGCAATGGGATTGTCGCGCTGAAAACCAAGCCGCCATTGGGCAATATCGATATCAGCAATGTACACGGCGGAATCGAGCTTGATCTGCCCGAGAACGCCGGCTTCCGCCTGGACGCGGAAAGCAAGAGCGGCAACATCGATGTAGGCGAATTCAATGTGCCTGTCGATAACAGCAGCAAGGACGCAACGGCTCGCGGAGCCGTCGGCAAAGGCGGACCGGACATTCGCCTGCGTTCAGACCGCGGCACCATCCAGATCCGCAAACAGTAGCAGCCAGAACACTGCCCTCAGCTGCTCAGGCTTGCGCCGACGCCAGGTTTTTCAGCCTGGCGTCAATCAGTTCAACTGCCCTGGCCAGCACCTGTTCCAGGGTCAGATGAGTGGAGTCGATTACCACGGCGTCTGGCGCCGGCGTCAACGGCGAATTGGCTCGGGTTCGATCGCGCTGATCGCGGGCATGCAATTCCGCCACGATGGATGCTTCCGGAGCAGCTGTTGTAGGGTTTTGCAGAAAGCGGCGCGAGCCACGCACCTCAGGCGCGGCATCAAGAAAGATTTTGACCTCCGCGTCGGGAAATACTTTGGTGCCGATGTCGCGGCCTTCCATTACCACTCCGCCGCCTTCACCCATCTTGCGCTGTGCGGCAACCATCCACTCCCGCACCGCTGTATGCGTTGAAACTTTTGAAGCAGCGTCGGTCACATCCTGGCTTCTGAGCCGCTCGGTGACATCTGCGCCGTCCAGCAGCACGCGGTTCCACTCCAGGGCAGGCACCAGTTCGATGTTCGAGTCCCGAACCAATTCAGCCAGCTTTTCACCATCCTCAGGCGTTACGGCGCGCTCAATGGCCTTCAAAGCCAGCGCGCGATACATGGCGCCGGTCTCGATGTTGATGTAGTTATATTTCCGTGCCAGCAGTGCTGCCAGGGTGCTCTTCCCCGACCCGGCGGGGCCATCCACGGCAATCACAATCTTCCGTTCACGCCGATTATTCTGCGGACCCGTCCGCTCGCGCTCACCCATGATTGCGTCTCCGCTGATCTTCCGGTGGCGGGGTCATGCGTATCAGCGTTTTTGTTCCGATCGTGACAAAACTCAGCTCGCGGGCCTGCAACAGCGCGTTCACCGCCTCACGCACCTTGGAGCGCGAGGTAAGAAGAGAAAAGAACTGTTCAACATCTTCCTGCTCGGCAGCCACCACGGTTTCCAGATACTTGCTCACCAGCGCTGAAATCGCCTCCGGCTGGGAGATTTGAATTCCGTCTTTCACCGCCTGCGGCGCCCAGCGGTAAAGCACGTCCCATGCCGCGCCTTCGCCCGGAGTGTAATCAACGCGCGTTATCTTCAGGATTGACCACAACTCTCCCAGCGCTCGATCCATTGCCATAAAGCTGGGCTCGCGGCCGACCCGCTCCTGTAATTGACCTTTGTTCAGCGGGCCGTGCTCCTGCAGGGCGGAAAAAATCCTGGCGGCCAGCTCGGAAACCGCCGCGCCTTGCGCTTTCGTACGGGGCGGCGCTTTAGGCGTCCGGTCCCCGGCCAGAGCATAAAGAAAAGGAAACAGCGCGGCCGAGACGATCAGCGTGGCATCGCCGGAAAGATTCATCTCGAATGCCGAGCGCTCTCGCAGCAGGCGCACAAAAAGGTCGGTAGCTTGTTGCGCGCGCGGGTCGGCGAATGCGTGCTTTGCATTGGGCAATCCCTCGGCCGAGCCAACATACGCGGCCATGAAACTTGGCACCAATGGTAATGTGCGTTCGGGATACATGAGGCAAAACCCGGCTGCCTCAATAAATTTCCGCGCCTCTTCCACGGTCTGGATGGCTGCGCCGCCGGTGTGCCAATTTGCAGCTCGTTGCTGCTCGAGTTCCTGTTCAGTCATTGGGGAGGTGGATTTCTCAAATCCGTTTAAAAGCCTTCTGTATCTCCTTTACAGAATACCGCAATACCACCGGCCTCCCGTGTGGACAGGTCATGGGACATTCAGTTTTTGCCAGTTCCTGCAGCAGCCACTCCATCTTGTTTTGCTCCAGCGGCATGTTGATCTTGATGGCCGCATGGCAGGCGATGCTGGCGGCAATCCTGGCCCGGATTTTATCCAGGTTCAGCTCCTGCTCTTCGCTCTGGAACTGGTCCATCAGTTCCACCAGCATCTTCTCCACGTCCGCCGGACGCACGCCGCCCGGTGCGGTCTTGACCGCTATGGTGCGCGCGCCAAACAACTCAACTTCGAAGCCATTGCGGCGCAGCTCCTCCGATATCTCAGTAAACACAGCCTGCTGTCCCGGCGTTAGATCGACAATGAGCGGCATCAGCAGCCTCTGGCCGTCCTGCGCGGCATCGTTCCTCGCGCGCTCCTGCAATATCCGCTCAAACAAGACGCGCTCATGCGCCACATGCTGGTCGATGATCCACAGCCCGTCTGGATTTACGGCCAGAATGAAAGAGTCGCGCACCTGCCCCAGCGGCTTCAGGCTTGCGAGCACAAGGTGGTCCACAACCGCCTGCGGTTCGTCCTCGAGCACGTTGCCGCACGTGTCAGCGTGTCCGTTCGCAGATCGTGCCATGGCCGCCGCGCCCACCGGCCCAAACCCGCTGATGGCCGTGTTCGCGTCCACGGCAATCGGCTCTCCATCAAATTGGAGCCGTGCGCTCACCAGTGGCTGGGGCTCTGGCTCCAGCTGAAATTCGTTCTCGCCGGCCGCCATCAGCCTCGCTCCCGGACTCAAGCCGGGGCCTGCTGTGGGCTGGGCCGTGATCTCGCGGGTGAATTGCGGCACCGGGCGGGCCTTCATCAACGCCGCGCGGACCGATTCGCGCACAAAGTCATGCAC
>DASTPO010000164.1:0-3860 GCA_035762225.1 Candidatus Angelobacter sp. | reverse complement strand
GGGATGTTTTTCTTCCGCATGAATTTTGCCTACGACCACGGCATTCGTCGAACGGCAGAGCCACGCCGGCCGGAAGTGGAACTTGTTGCGCCGTGTGAACAGCATCCGCAATGCGGGGTCAAGGGTGATAGCAAGTACAGCGGCAATCACTATGGCGAGACTCTTGGTGTAAGCCAGAGGCCGAAAGAGCCGACCCTCCTGTGCCTCCAAGGTGAGGACCGGAAGGAACGAGACGGCGATCACCAGCAGCGCAAAGAAACTGGGCCCGGCGACTTGCTTCACCGCGCCCAGTATCACTACGCGATAGTCCTCACTCCGATCGCCGCGTTCCCACTGTTCCAGCCTCTTGTGTGTTTGTTCCACCACGACAATGGACGCGTCGACCAGCGCACCAATCGCAATTGCGATGCCGCCCAGGGACATGATGTTAGCCGTCATCCCCATCATGCGGAAAGGAATGAATGACAGCAGTACGGAAATCGGAATGGTAATCAGCGGAATGATGGCGCTGGGAACATGCCAGAGAAACAACAGAACGACCAGCGCGACGATGAAGAGCACCTCGGTGAGCGTAGAGCGCAGATTGGATATTGAGCGGTGAATCAGATCAGAGCGGTCATAAACCGCAATTATTTCCACTCCGCCGGGCAAGCCGGGCTTGATCTCATCGAGTTTTGACTTGACGCGATCGATCACCTGCAGTGCGTTCTCTCCCTGACGCATGACGACGATTCCCGAGACGACTTCGCCTTTCCCATCCAGGTCAGATACTCCGCGGCGCAAATCGGGGCCAAGCGTTACCTGGCCAACGTCCTTAACGCGAACAGGTGTACCGCTGTCGCTGGCTGTTAGAGCAATGTTTTCGAAATCCTGCAGTGATTTGGCATAGCCGCGACCGCGCACCATGTACTCAGTGCCGCCAAACTCCAGTATCCGGCCGCCTGCTTCGCTGTTGCCACCGCGAACGGCCTCGACCACGCGATGAATGGGAATTCCGTAAGCCTGTAGACGATTGGGATCCACGTTGATCTGGTATTGCTGTCCGAAGCCGCCCAGCGGCGCCACTTCGGCAACGCCGGGCACTGACTTGAGGTAATAGCGGATGTACCAGTCCTGGTACGAGCGCAGTTCGGCCAGGCTGTGGCGGCCAGACTTGTCCACCAGTGCGTATTGAAAAATCCAGCCCAGGCCATTGGCGTCAGGGCCGAACTCTGTCTTCACGCCCTGGGGAAGGCCCGGCAGCACGCCGGCCAGGTACTCCATCGTGCGCGACCGGGCCCAGTAAATGTCGGTGCCATCTTCGAAGACTACATAGACGAACGAACTGCCAAAATCGGAGAAGCCGCGCACTGCCTTCACATGCGGTGTTCCCAGCAGAGCGCTGACAATCGGATAGGTTACCTGCTCTTCGACAAGGTCGGGGCTGCGGTCCCAGCTCGAATAGACGATCACCTGGGTATCGCTCAAGTCAGGGACAGCATCGAGCGGCACGTGCGTCATGGACCACCAGCCTGCGAAGCATGAGGCCGCGACTGCGACAATGATCAGGAGCTTGTTTCTGACCGAGAAATCGATGACCCGATTAACCACGATGCCTCCCGCGCTGGGACGCCACGTGAGTCATGCCGCTTGCAGGCAGCGCACGGTCGGCTGATCCGGGCACCGTAGGTTGCGGTTGTCTGGCTGCAGTCTTGGAACTGGTGCTGGGCTGTTGGGAAGCAGGCGGCGCGTAAGCCTCCGCCGCTTCTTTCAGCCGGCTTTCAGAGCTGATAAGGAAATTGCCGGAGACCACAATTCGCTCTCCGGGGTCCAGTCCTTGCAAGATCTCCACGCGCTCATCGAAGCGGCGCCCGGTTTCGACGGCGCGCGGCGTGAACAAGCCCTCACCCCGCTCGACAAAAACAGTCTTCTTCAGACCCGAATCGAGGACTGCGCCAGCCGGGACCGCGATGGTGCGAGGAAGCGCTACCGGCAAGGCTACGTCCACGAACATATCAGGCCGTAGAACATAACCGTTGTTCTCTACCTCAATCCGTGCCTTCAAGGTTCGTGTTGCGGGATCGAACTGCGGCAGCACATTGCTGACCTTGCCCTGAAAAGACTTGTTCTGATTGGGAAGGTTTACCCAGACCTGCACTCCGGGCTTCAGATATTGCGCGTCACTCTCAAAAACATCGGCGACTACCCAGACGCGGCGCAAGTCGGCAATACGATACCATTCCGCGTCTCTTTCGAACTTTTGCCCCGGAGAAACATTGCGCGCGACCACGAATCCATCGACTGGAGAAACGATCTTGATGTTGTCCGGGAACTGGCGCGTGCGCTTGATTTCCTCCATCTGCAGCAACGACATTCCCAGGTTCTGCAATTGCTGAGTACGAATCTGGATGTTGGCGTTCGCGGCGGGGAGCGACTGACCCTCAACAGATCCCTCGGCAGCGCTCTTCTTAAAACGCTCCTCGGCGCCGACGTTCAGGATGTATGTCTGTATCGTCATGGTGGCATTGGGCGAGGAAAACGTTGCCAGCATCTGATCCTTGCGTACAAAGCTGCCGGTAGTAGCGGCGGAAACATCCTGAATGAAACCGTCGATCCCTGCGTTGAGCTTGTAGACTCTTCCTTCGTCGGGAACGACCCGGCCCAACAGGCGAACGTTATAGGTGGCGGCGGTCTTCTCCACGGCGTCGACGCGCACGCCAAAAAGCTGCTGCTTCGCAGGATCGATCTGAACCGAGCCCGTCGGCAGCGATGACGTATAGCTGCCGGCATTCGCGGAAACGAATTGACCGTCAGCATAGACAGGATCCAATTGCATGCCGCAGTCGGGAGCGATGCCCGGCTTGTCCGATCTGTACGCGGGGTGCATTGGATCCACGTAATAAAGGACACGGCGAGTTTCCGTTGCGGCGGAGGTGATTGCCCGGCCCCCGCCAAAACGCGAGCCCACCAGGAATGCTGTGATCACAGCTGCCAGCAGCAAGGAAGAATAAAGTGCTTTTTTCATAAGTGCTTTCGACGGATGGCGACCAGAAAGTCGTTGGTGTTTTTCTTGTGGATAAAGGTTCCCCGGCGACAGGCCGGGGAACCCTGGTTGTGAGTTACGGCACAATGGACCAACCAAACATCATGTTGTGATCTTCGTGTGCAAGGTTATGGCAATGAGCCACGTAGTTGCCCGCGAAGGTCCGGAACCGCCGGAAGAATTGCACGGACTCACTAGGATCCAGCGCGACCACGTCCTCTTTGCCGGTGTCATCCGGGTGCGGGTTGGTGCTGCCGATGCGCTGCAGCACCGTATGCTCTTCCTGGTGCATGTGCATCGGGTGCACCCAGCCACCGCCTCCGTTGGTTACCGTCCACAGCTCCCCGGTCGCGCTGCGTTGCGGCAATGCCAGTGGTGTAGTGGGGTTGAATTCGAGACCATTGATGATCCACTGCGTCTCACCGCCTGCCACGCCGCTGCGTGATAACGTAAAGGACCGCTGGGGCAGCGACGTCTTGTTCTTGGGCAACAATGGCATAGGACGAAGGTTATTAGGTACGTTGCTCACGTCCGGCTCGGGCGGAGCGCCACCGATGACAATCTTCATAATGGGCACCTTGTATGTCAGGGTAGCGCCCGGGACATTGAAGTTTGGTTTGCGTCCATCCGGCATCTCGAGTACGTCAGTCAGGTAGAGCACATCGCCCGGTGTGGTCGGCGTGCCGTCCTGGAACTTGGTGAAGTCAACCACCACTTCTTTGCGTTTTGCCGGCCAGATCTGGAACGAATCCCGCGTGATAGGTTTCGGCAGCAAGCCGCCTTCGCTCGCGATCTGGGTGAAGCGCATGCACTGCTGTCCATCCGGGATCTGATATTG
>DASTPO010000163.1:0-14920 GCA_035762225.1 Candidatus Angelobacter sp. | reverse complement strand
TCCACCTGCCGCCCACGGTTGAGCAGCTGGCGCACCTGGCGCGCGGGCTGGTGCTGATCGGGGGTCCCGCGGGCTCGGGAAAATCTACCACGGTAGCGGCGCTGGTGAATGAGATCAATCGCCGCGAGGCGCGTCACATTGTGACGATTGAAGACCCGGTGGAGTATGAACACACGAATATCCGCAGCATCATCGAGCAGGTGGAGGTGGGCGCGGACGCCCCGGATTTTCCCACCGCGCTGAGGGCTGCGCTGCGCCAGGCACCGGATGTGCTGGTGGTGGGCGAGATGCGCGATCCTGAAACCATGCGCATCGCCGTTACCGCGGCTGAGACCGGACATCTGGTGTTCTCAACGCTGCACACAACGGACGTGGCGTCCACGATCTCACGCATCTCCGATTCATTTCCGCCGGAGCGGCAGAGCAGCATCCGCCAGGAGTTGGCCATGTCCATTGCTGCGGTGCTTACGCAGATTCTGCTTCCCAGCAAGCGCGGCGGACGCTTTCCGGCGGCGGAGATGCTGCTGATCGGCTACGGAGCGCGCCAGCATATCCGCAAAAACAATGTGCACCAGTTGCACCAGGAAATCACCATGACCAAGAAAGCCGGATCGTTTTCTCTTGAGGAATCTCTGGCCAGCCTGATATCGCAGGGCCACATTGACCGCGAAGACGCGATGTTGCATGCCATCCACCCCGATGATCTTGAAGGAATTCTGAGGGTCGCGGCGCGCAAATAAAGCACCCTCCCGCGCTGTCCGTTTTCGAACATGTGATCCCAGCGCCGGACAGTCATTTCGTCCCCGGCACGCACGGGTGGCTCCTAACCCATTGTCAGGGTAAAGCGTCTATTAGCCATAGGTTGGCATCGCAAGTGCATGAAAACTCTTTCCTCGTTCTTTTGAGTGACTCCCAGCGGCGCGCACGATTGGAGGCGGTATGGCGTTGTGGCAAGACGTTCGTTTTGCACTTCGGGGAATGGCCAAAGCACGCGGATTGACCGCAGTTGCGTTACTGACCCTGGCGATCGGAATCGGGGTCAACACGGCTATTTTCAGCATTGTGAACGCGGTGTTATTGCGGCCGCTCCCGTATCGCGATCCCGGACAGCTGGTGCAACTTCGCGCCGATCTCCCAGGCGTCGGAGCCACGAACGTCGGTTTCTCTGAGCCGGAACTGGAAGACATGCGTGATCACGCGGGCATATTTGAAGCAGTTTCCGGCGTCCTGCCCGCGCCCGCGAACCTGACCGGCGGCGAGCACCCGGAAAGGATCGATATCGTAGGCGTCAGCCCGTCCTATTTTGAGCTGCTCGGCGCCACTCCGCAGATGGGCAGGGTTTTTGATAAGCGGGATACCGCCGATGGTTTCGCCGATGCTGTGGTGATCAGCGATGGCTTGTGGCACCGCGTCTTTGGCGGCGATCCTGAGATCGTGGGCCGCAAGCTGCGCCTGGATAATGATCTCTATACGGTGGTCGGCGTCATGCCACCCGAGTTTCGTCATCCGGCGCCGGGCACCGCGAAGCCAATCGATCTCTGGTGTACCGCCGGGTTTCGCGCCGCGCCGTTTGCCGGCGGCGTTCGCAGCGTCCGCCAGCTGGCGGGGATATTTGGCCGTCTAAAGCCCGGGGTCACACTGGACCAGGCGCGGGCACGTCTTACAAATCTCTCCGAGTCTTCGCGCCGGGACTATGCCGCGGATTATCCAGCCAGCGCCGGATGGACGCTCGGTCTCACGCCGTTGAAAGAAGTGGTCGTCGGCAATTCGCAGACGCTCTTGCTGGTCTTGCTGCTGGCCGTTTCGCTGATCCTGTTGATTGCGTGCGTGAATGTGGCCAGCCTGCTACTGGCTCGATCGTCGGCGCGCGAGCGTGAAATTGCCGTACGCATGGCGCTGGGCGCAGGTCGCTTTCGCATCGTGCGCCAGCTCCTGACCGAGTCGGCCGTCCTCAGCCTGGCTGCGGCGGCCGTGGGCGTCATCGTCGCTGTGCTGGCAGAGCGTTCGCTGGTGCAGCTGCTGCCGACGCAGATGCCGCGCGCTGAAGCCATCAATATCGATGGACGCGTTCTGCTGTTTTCCCTGGCGATTGCCGTGCTCACCAGCGTGATCTTTGGCCTGGCTCCTGCGCTGCAAACCGCGCGCCTGGACGCCAACGCCCTGAAGCAGGATGGACGCAGCGGTGAAACCACGGTCCGGTCCGGACGAATGCGCAACTGGCTGGTGGGCGCGGAAGTGGCCTTGTCGCTGACCCTGGTGATTGGCGCGGGTCTTTTGCTGCGCACGTTCTGGGAGCTGCTGCATGTACATCCAGGGTTCACAGCGGAAAACGTCCTGGCCGCGAGCGTCTGGCTGCCCGTTCCTAACGATCCGAAAACCGATATTTATGGTTCCACTGAGCAGCGGACCGAGTTGACGCGCGAGGTGGTCCGCCGTCTTCACCGCATTCCCGGCGTGAAGGATGCTGCGATCACTGCGGCGCTACCGCTGCGCAATCCATTTCCCGCACGCGGGTTTCGGGTGGAAGGGAAGAGCGAGCAGGGTGAACCGTATCGCGATTACTTTGTGATGATCTCGCCGGAGTTCCTGCAAGGCATGGGCGCCACGCTGTTGCGCGGACGCGGCATTGCGGATACGGATGACTCACACGCTCAACAGGTGGCATTGGTGGATGAAGCCGCGGCCCGCCAGATGTGGGGAACTGAAGACCCGCTCGGCCATCGTCTGCGCTTTGACGGCAAGGTTTTCATCAACGGCAAATTGCAAACGGCGCCGTGGGTGACGGTGGTCGGGGTGGTCACGAATATCAAGTTCGGCAGGCTGGATGAAGGCGAACTGCCGCACATTTACCTGAGCACCTACCAGCTCAACAGCAAATTCCTGAACGTGGTGGTGCGCGGCACAGGCGATCCTGGGGCGCTGGGCCGGGACCTGCAAAGCGCGATCCAATCAGTTGACCCGAATCTGCCCGTTTCAGAAGTTGAGCCTATGATGCAGGTATTGACAGCGTCGGTGGCGGAGCGCCGCTTTGCCGCCATGTTGATCGGGTTGTTTGCGATGCTGGCTCTTTGCCTGGCGGCAGTGGGGGTCTATGGCGTGGCTTCGTATTCGGTGCAGCAGAGGACACGCGAGCTTGGCATTCGCTCCGCATTGGGCGCCTCTGCCGCCGATCTGGTCCGCATGGTCCTGCAAGACAGCATGGTTCCGGTACTTGCGGGTCTTGTGGCTGGAGTGGTGGGAGCGGCGCTGGCGGGCCGGGCGATTGCGACCTTGCTGTTCGGTGTGCGCACCGTGGACCCGATCGTCTACGTGTTGTCTGTGATCGTGCTGGTGATTGTGGGCGTGGCGGCGAATTACATTCCCGCGCGACGAGCGGGCAAGACCGATCCTAATTTGGCGTTGAGGTACGAGTAAAGCTGCCGCTAGCTGCTCCACTTCCATTCTGCGTATTGCTTGCGCAGGGCGGTCTTGAGCAATTTGCCGGTCGAGGTATGGGGCAGGTCGTTCACAAAGACAAAGTCGTCGGGCATCTGCCATTTGGCAAACTTCGCGCCCAGGAAGGCTCGCAAGTCGTCGGCTGACGCCTTGGCGCCGTCTTTGAGCGCCACCACCGCCAGAGGCCGTTCCTGCCATTTCGGATGCTGCACGGCGATCACGCCCGCCTCGCGCACCGCGGGGTGGCTCATCAAAGTATTTTCCAGATCCACTGAACTGATCCACTCGCCGCCGGATTTCACCAGGTCCTTGCTGCGGTCCACCAGCTTGATGCAGCCATCTGGATCGATAGTGGCGACATCGCCGGTGCGAAACCAGCCGTCAGCGGTCCAGCGGTCGCGTGTCTCCGGCGCGTTGTAATAGCTGCCGGCGACCCACGGGCCCCGGACTTCAAGCTCGCCCATGGTCTGTCCGTCGCAGGGAGCCTCACCCTGCTCATTGCGGATACGCACATCAACAAAGGGAAGCGGAAATCCCTGCTTGGACCGCGCAGCATATTGTTGGTCTTCCGGCAACTGCCGGGCTTCCGGACGAAGCAGAGAGACCGTGGCCTGCGGCGACGTTTCCGTCATGCCCCAGGAGTGAATGATGTGAAAGCCGTGGTGGTCAAGATTGCGAATCAGGCTCTCCGGAGGCGCGGTGCCACCGCACAGGATCCTCACGTCACGCGCGGGTTTCCAGTCCGGGCCGCGCTTTTCAAGCTCCGGCAACACGCCGAGCCATACCGTGGGTACGGCGCAGGTCATGGTTACGCCTTCCCGCATGATCAACTCCAGGATGCTGACAGCATCAAGATGGGGGCCAGGCAACACAAACTTTGCGCCGACCAACGCCGCCGTGTAGGCAAATCCCCAGCCGTTGGCGTGGAACATCGGCGAAGCCAGCAGGACAGAATCATGCTGGGAAAAGGCGCAGGAATCAGCCATGGCCTGCGCCATGCTGTGCAGAACTTCAGACCGGTGAGAGTAAAGTACGCCCTTGGGATTGCCCGTGGTGCCGGAGGTGTAACACATGTTTGCGCCGTCGTGCTCACTGAGCGGAGGCAGTTTGACGTTTCCGCTGGCCTGCCTGATCCAGTCTTCGTAGTCGGCATAGCCATGCTGCACGGACTGGCCGGGATGGCGAACCACAAAGATGCGCTCAAACTTCACCTTGCCGGCAAATTTTTCCAGCACCGGCAAAAGTACGTCATCGACGATCAGGAAACGGTCATGCGCGTGGTTGGCGATCCAGGCAATTTCATCGGGGTGAAGGCGCAGGTTCAGTGGATGCAACACGCCGCCGGCGATAGGAACACCAAAATAGCATTCCAGATGCGCGTAGTGGTTCCACATCAGCGTGGCCACGCGGTCGCCCTTCTTCAACCCCGCGGAGAGCAGGCATTCGGCCAGGCGCCGCGCCCGCTGGCAGATCTGTCCCCAGCTGCCACGGTGCATGGAGCGGTCCGGCAGGCGCGAAACGATCTCGGTGTTGGGAAAATATCTCCCCGCCCGCTCCAGGATGGCATTGAGCGTCAGCGGGTAATCCATCATCGTGTGAATTGCCGTGGACATCGTGGGCATTTTAAATGGTTTTGACCAGATGCATCGTTAACGCCCGGCACCGGATGGGTTAATTCGAAAGGGTCGTTTATTCGCGGTGCTGCAGCCGCTCTTCCGGCGGGGCATAGTATTGGCCGATCTGATCCGCCGTAATGGCAATCGAGGAGCTTGCCGTGATGGCGTGTGCAATTTCCTCATCACAACGTCCCTGCCTGCGCAGAGCGTACACTCCACCGCTGATCATGCCGACAAACGCCTGGATGGGAAACATCT
The DNA here is from genome assembly GCA_035762225.1 of Candidatus Angelobacter sp. Classification (GTDB taxonomy): domain Bacteria; phylum Acidobacteriota; class Terriglobia; order Terriglobales; family Acidobacteriaceae; genus Angelobacter. Next base: position 9,611 of record DASTPO010000163.1, on the reverse strand, counting down.
CCGGTCCCAGGCCGGCAAGCTCGCGCAGCGCTTTTTGGGCCCTTACAGCTTCTTCAACGGGAAAGGTCTTTTCGTTTTTAGATTGTGATATCCAGTTTTTGGTTAGTCGCGGGTGGAACGACCAAGGCTGCCAGGTTGCCAGGGGCCCTTGTCGAAGCCCGCTCTCGTGCAATGACGCAACGTAAATCAGAAGCTTACGGTTGCTTTGGAAAAACAGATGAATTGTTAATCACTTGGCTGGTCCGCCATGTTCATGTAGAGTTCCTGCATCTTTCCCGGAATTATTTGGAGCGTGAGTCATGGAACGCGTATTCAGGCGGGTTCTGCTGGCGTCTCTGTTCACAGTTGCAAGTCTTTTCACCTTTCAGTCTGCAAGCAACGCGCAAGAGTGTAAGTTCCAGCCCGCCAGCGCAGGCAAATCCGCGAGCTGCACCTCCACCAGTTCCACCGGCAGGTGTTCTCCTGTGGATTTCGGCAGCGCGCGAATCGGAACCTGCAGGCTGTTGCCGGGGGACGAATGTGTTTGCGCTCCCGGAGCGGGAGGCGGTCCGACGCCAACTCCGGCCGGCAGTCCACATCCCACGCCAACGCCAAACGCAACCCCCACGCCGACGCCTGTGCCGCTTCGGGGCTTCGTTGACCTGCACACACACCCGCTGGCAAATCTCGGCTTCGGGGGAAAACTTTTTTACGGCGGGGTGGATGTTGGGTCGCTTCTTCCCGCAGACCCGAATTGCAAAACGAATGTCCGCGCCACCACTGAGGCGCAGGCGCTGGGTCATGACAAATCCACCCACGGCGGCCATGATTTCTTCAGCAACTCCTGCGGGGACGAACTTCGCAAGGAAACCATCCACGGGATTCAACAAGGCCACAGTGGTCCGAACAACGCTCAGGGAGCGGACGAATCCGAAGATGCATCCGGCTTCCCGAATTTTCCCGAGTGGCCAGTGTGGAACGATCTCACCCACCAGAAAATGTGGGTGGAATGGATCCGCCGCGCCCATCAGGGCGGGCTGCGCGTGATGGTGGCGCTGGCTGTGAACAACAAGACGCTCGGCGACATGACCGCCGGTCCGGGCGACTATGCCACGGACGACCAGTCATCGGCCGATCGCCAGATCGCGGAAATCAAGAGCTTCGTCGGCCGTCACCCTGATTTTATGGAAATCGCACTGAGCTCGCTCGATGTCCATCGCATCGTAGCGGCCAATAAGCTGGCCGTGGTGATTGGGATTGAAGTAGACCACATCGGCAATTTCCAGACCCCGCAGAGCCCGTCTCTTCCCACTGCCGGCGAGGTCAAATTCGAATTGGACCGGCTTTACGGGGAAGGAGTCCGCTACATCTTTCCCATTCACATTCTTGACAATGCTTTTGGCGGCACCGCCGCGTACACCAACCTGTTTAACGTCTCCAATATCCGTGAGTCCGGCCATCCTTACGCGCTGGTGTGCGCGCCCAAGACAGACGACATCAACTACATCTACAACAACAATGACCTGGACATAAAGGCCTTCCTTGGGCAGATGGCCAAACTAGGCGTGGGAATCGCCGGCATTTCCTATCCGCACTGCGCCACCGGCCAGAAAAATTCGTTGGGATTGTCGGAAACCGGCAAGACCGCCATCAAGGAAATGATGCGGCTGGGCATGCTGATTGATATCGATCATATGTCGCAGTCGGCCGCGGACGACGCGCTCACACTGGCAAAATCATTCGGATATCCAGTGAACAGCGGGCACAACGGGCTCCGCGGCACCAACGCCGGCAATCACAACGAGCGCTCTTTCCGCGCGGATCAATATCTAACCATCGGGCAATTGCACGGCATGGCAGGCGTGGGCAGCGCAGGGATGGATTCCCAGCAGTGGCTGGCTTTGCACAATGCGGTAATCGCAGCCATGGGAGGCGGCAGCATCTCCGCCGCGTTCGGCACCGACACAGATGGACTGGCGCTTGGAATGCCGCCACGGGTCGGCACCCATCCGCCGCAAACAGGACGAGGGCCGCAATATGCTCAGTATGAGCAATGCCTCAAACAGTGCGACTGCCCACCGGATACGAAAGGCAAACCCGCCGCCGCGTGCATTCAAGCGTGTACACGCGATTGCGCCAAACAGTTCCCTCAGGCCTTTATCAACGTACCCTCAATAGGCGTCCAGTACACCGCGTCGTTTCCCGCAAGCAAGGACGGAAACAAGACCTGGGACCTGAAGACCGATGGTGTGGCCCATTACGGCATGCTGTGGGACTTCCTGGAAGACGTAAAACTGCTGCCCGGAGGCGCCACCGTGGTGGACGGTAGTTTCATGAACGGCGCGGAATACTTCTACCAGACATGGCGAATCGCCGAAGCCAAGAGTGCAAGCGTCAAGTAAATTTCCGCGGCCCCTGAGCCAGAGTTGCCGGGGCTGCCTAACTCGGGAGCGGCCAAAAAACCCGAAGAAACATTGGCCTGACGTTACTTTTGTACGCCCTGAGGGAGGCGATTCTTGTTGCCTCCCGGACGCGATAACTCTACTCTATTGATCAAGTTGGGCGTTGGAACGAGTTTCGCTTCCGGGCGAAGTCAGGAGCTTGAGCGCAGTTGACGGTCTTGCCGAATAAGTTGGCGTCGCGCCTGAGATATGTCTCCGGGCCCCTATGGGCGCGCCCGGACCCTGTGTTGGCCGAAGCCGGGGTTGCGGGTGAATTGTTCGTCGCAAAAATCCGGCTTGTTCTGGCCACCCTTCTGCTGTTGATCCCGTTCTTCAACTCTGTTTTCGGTCCCCTGGACACAAGAGAGAACCTGGTCGGCCTGGGGCTGACCTGCGGAATATTTTTTACCGCCGTTGCCGTCTATTGGCTGATCTCGCGGGAATACAATCCGCGCTGGCTTAGTTTTGCCACCAGCAGCTTCGATGTCACCATGGTCAGCATCGCTCTCGCGATGTTTCTTTTTCTGAACGAACCGCACACGGCGGTGAACAGCAAGGTGATCTTTGAGGGCTATTTTCTTGCCATCAGTGGTACCAGCCTGCGCTATGACAAGCGGATTTGCGTCAGCGCCGGGCTTCTGGGGCTAGCGGAATACATTGCGATCGTCATGTTCGCGGCCAGGCATTGGGACCTGAACAACGCGGCCTACTCGCCCTATCCTTACGGAATGTTCAGCTGGAACGCCCAGATCGCACGCTTCATCATTCTGCTCACGGCGTCGGCCCTTAGCTTGTCGCTGGTGGTCCGCAGCCAGAAGCTGCTGCAGCTTGCCACCACTGATATATTGACGGGCCTGTTCAACCGCGGCCATGTCGATGACCGCCTCGGAATCGAGCTAAGCCGTGCCAGCCGCTATGAAAAGCCCCTGACCATCGCGGTGATTGACGTAGACCACTTCAAATCACTGAATGACGCGCACGGCCACGCGGCAGGAGACAATGTTTTGCGCAACATTGGCGCAATCCTGCGCAACTCATTCCGTGAAAGCGACACCGCCGGTCGTTATGGCGGAGAAGAGTTTATCGTGATTCTGCCGGAAACCGGAATTGACGCCGCGCAGCAAAAGCTGGAGTCGCTGCGCAAGCAGATAGAAAACACCATGATGGTGATCTCCGCACGGGGCCAGACCGCTGCCATCACCATCAGCGCGGGCCTGGCGAGCTTCCCGCAGGATGGAGGCAGCCCCGGAGAATTAGTTGCCTTGGCCGACGAGAGAATGTTTCAGGCCAAACGATCGGGCCGCAACCGCATCGTTGCTGCCAGCGCCGTTAGCCTCGTAGCAAACTCCTAAAGAATCGAGGAAAGACTCATTTTGCTCCGGGACAATCCTTGCGGCCGGTGTCCGCGACGTTGGCCACCAGCCATTGCCCGTCCACGCGGACTAGGTTAAACAGGTCAGTGCCGCAGTGGTCCACTTTGCCATCTACCAGGAATTCGAATGGGGCCCAGACCACCGCAAGATCATTGTCGGTACGCACCAGGGGATCATGAATACGCTCCGCAATCTGCCCCTTTCCTGGTTTACCAACCAGTTCGGCAAAGGCGTCAAAGGTCAACTGTGTAGGCTTGCCATTGCGCATCAGCACCATGTTGCCCCCGGGCAGCAGTGGCTTCTTGAAAGCGGCGGCGTCATGTTTCGCCATGGCATCAAACATGGCGTTCACCGGCGCCAGCACCGCCTGCTCTTCCGGAGTCGCGGCGCGAACGGAGGGTATGAGGAGAGCCGCGGCCGCCATTCCGGCTAACAGCAAGAAAAAGTGTAGTCGATTGAAAATCGTCATGGCGGCAATTGTAAACCGAACTCAGGCCGCCACGAAGGCTCGCGCCTTAGCGGCTGGCTGATTCTCTGCCGGCCGTCACGCTTTTTTCAACTGCTGGTGCGTCTTTGTCGGTAGCGACGCTTTGGCTTTTGAGAAATTTCAGCAGCTCATACAGGTCCCCGTTGCCCAGGCGAAGGTTGGGCATGATGACCTTCTTGTATTTTTCAAACAACGGAGTCGCGATTGGATCTTTTTCTGCCAGCACTTTGTCCGGTGTGGAGATAAAGCGTGCCAGCCATTCGCGGTCTCGCCTGTTGGTGATGCCCTGCAAGTCCGGACCGATCTTGTCGCCGTGCCCAATGGTATGGCAGGCGGCGCAGTGCGTCGCGAAGATGTAGCGGCCTTTGTCGCTTAAGTCGAGAGTGGGAGCGTCGGCATAGCTTTTGGGCGCTTCAGTTTTTGCGCTGGTCCAGCTGTTCAGCCAATTGCCGATCATGGTGGCCAGGAAGCGCGGGTTGTCGGTGGCGGATTGCCTCATCCACTGGCCCGCGGGTTCGTTGCCCAGCAGCACACTTGGCGTGTGGCCATCGCGGTCTTGGGGGTCCGGCTCGGAGTACAGGCCGATTTTTTTGCTGATCCGGTCGATATCCTCTTTCTTTCCAGTCAGAAAAGTCCAGCCCGGGCCGATGTGATACTTCTCCTTATATTCCTTGAGCACCTTCGGCGTATCGTGCGCCGGATCAATGGTGATGGAATAAAAATAGATGTCTTTCCCCATGCGATCGCCCAGCATTTTCTGCACCTGCACCAGGCGCGCGGTCTCCAGCGGGCATGAGTCCACACAACTGGTATAGATCAAATCGATCACCACTATCTTGCCCTTGATCACATCGTCATAAAAATGGACGGTGGTTCCGTCCTGCGTAGTCAAAGGAAGGTTGGGAAAGTAGTTCGCTCCCCAGGGAGACTGCGCTGCGGCCGTGGTTGAACCCACCGCGATAAAGATGAATGCTGCGAAGAATGTGGCCGTGACTGCCATGTGTGCTCGAGGTTTCAATTTCGACATCGTCAACTCCTGCACTGGTCCCGATTTCAGTTTCCCGCCTGCAATTTCAGCCAGGTCCCGCGGACCGTCCGGTGAAGGACGGCCCGCAGGCCTGGGTGATTGGTAAACCAAACGCTCTAGAACGCGGTTGGGAGTATTTCGTCCGGCGCCTGGAACGTAACGCCCTGCGGTGTCGGGATCGGAGTTGGAAGCGGACGCAGGAAAGGCGCGCCTCCATTGTCGATTTCCCAACGCAACAACATGGCGTTGTCCTCATGCACGGTGTTGTGGCAATGCTCCATGAACATGCCGCCCCAGTCGCGGAACTGCATGGTCAGGGTCACGCTGCCGCCCGGACGCAGGCGGTAAACGTCTTTGCGGCCCTGCTCCCACGCTGGAACGTTGGCCGCGCTGCCGTCGCGCGCCAGTATCTGGCCTTCCTCAAAGTGGATGTGGATGGGATGGTCCCAGCCGCCGCCACCGTTGATAAGGGTCCAGGTTTCGCGAGTGCCAAAGCTTGGCGCCGCTGAGATTCTGCCGAAGTCCGCGTTGTACACCGGACCATCGTCAGTGGAAATTCCCCACGGTCCAACGAACGACGTAACCGGATCGTTCTGGTTCTGCGTGCCGCCGCTGCCGAACAGGAATGTCCGCTCCCTTGCGACTGGAATGCTGGACAGGTCCGGATTCGGAATGAGAGTTGCGGGTACCTGGCTCACATCGGGCTTTGCCGGGTTCCGCACGACGTGGAACTCCAGGAATGCCCCGACGCAGGGATCGTTGGACTGGCCGGAGAGCGCCTGGGCGATGGTGAGATCGTCTGCGGGCTTCCTGCCGGTCTGGTGCTCTGCCACGTTCACCAGTTGGACTTTGTCACCGAGCTTGTAGCGGCTGAAGTCAATGACCCAGTCATACCGCTCGGCGATGCCCTGCTCGTCCGATACCAGTTGCGACACCGGATGAGGCAGGAGATTGCCGTCATTCGCGATCTGTATCATCGGCGAGCCGTCTGACAGGCCGTATTTGAAGAAGCGTGACACGCTGGCGTTCAGGATGCGGAAGCGATACTTGCGGCGCTCCACTTCAAAGAACGGCTTATAGGTGAGGTTCACGGTCATCACGTCGCCCAGGAACCCGTCGAACTGGAAGATGTCCATGAACAACTGTCCATCGGGGTTGAAGGCCTTGTCGGCGAGCATCAGGTTGACGTCGTAATCAAGATTGGCGAAGTCATTCGTGGTGCCGCTGGGCAGCCGGAAATTGACTCCGTCATTGATTCCTTCGTTGCCACGATCAAGCGAGCTGTAGATGTTGAACATCGCAGCATTACCCTTGTATACGTTCTGCGAGGTAAAGCTGAACATGTGATCGTGGAACCAGTGCGTGCTCATGGTCTCGCGCCAGTCGCCCGGCACGTTGTTGATGCCGCCGTTGCCGTCAGGACTTCCGGCCCGCGGGTCCGTGGCGCCGGTGTTCACCGTGTCACGTCCGGCCAGAACGATCGGCCAGTGATAGTCGTAGAACTGGTTGGGGAAGAAGAATGCTCCGGTGAACCCGTCGTTTTCCGCTCCGTGATGTCCGTTGTGCTCGTGCGTGGAGATGGTGTGGCGGCCAAAACCGTTGTTCTGAGTCACGTCGGCCGGCAGCCTGTTGTGATGGCGGAAAAGAATCGGCTCGCCATAACGCCCGATCACCAGCTTGGGCGGAATCGTCCCGTTAAATGTCCAGACCGAATTGGCATTCTGGGTGGGGAAATTCGGGTGGAACTTCAGCGGAATGGGCGAGTTCTGGTTAATACCGGAATTCAGGCTCGATGGAACCTGCGGATTGTACCCGGTGTTGGTTGTGGCCTGCGCCTGAGACGCTTCCACCGCTATCTGAGGCGGGAACTGGGTAAATTTCTGGTGGGCCCAGATGGGACCAGGAGGACGTCCCTCGATTGGGCCGGTACCGCCGCCCAACTTGGGATCAACCGCCTGTTGCGTCTGGTTGGACTGCGCCATTGGTGTGGGAGTCAAGAACGTGAATGGGTTCAGGTTCCTCGCCAAGACATCGAAGCGGGGCATGGGTGTGGTGAACGGCTTTACGCCAAACAGCGGGCTGGGTTGCATTCCCGTGGGTATGCCGCCGCCGGCATCGGCGAAAGGATTGACCCTGGCAACCTGTCCGTGCGCACTGGGAACAAATGGGTTTAATCCGCCGATTGGAGCCAAAGCTCCGCCGGCAGTGATCAGACCCCATTTGACCAGATCACGTCGGGACACTTTTCCGTGTGAATAGGCTTTGAGGATTTCGGCCCGGTTATTGCGCGCATTCTGTGCATCCCGCAGACGCGCGTTCGATGAGTTCTCATTCAGAAAGAAACCATCATTTCGATTGCTTTTTTTGCTCATTAGTCTGCGCTCCTTAAAACCAGCCCGTCCGAGACCTCTCGAGGGGTTCGGTGACGGGGTTAAGGAGGCTGGCCCGGAAGAGCGTACGGGACCACACCTTACAAATGATGGTCCTATACATCAGCCTGAAAGGGAGCCGAGCATGAGACCCCCAGTGCTCCCAGACAAGAACAAAAGGGGTAAAGATTTGTAAAATCTAATGTTCGATCGATGATTTAGCGTCTTCGTGGCGCAAGCAGCGTCCCAAGGCGTTAAGAATAGGCAATTTATTGTCATCTCAGTTTGCAACGCTTTGCATTCCCATTTTGGAACTCTGGTTGAGCTGGCTCCAACGATGAAGCAGCGATTATTAGATTCTTTAATCTGATTTGTCTTGAAGCGATCTGATTCGCGACTGCTTGCCGGTGTTAGCTGGGCGGATGGGCCGGCAAGATTTCATATTGCGACAGCAGACCAAATACACGCCTTTCAAAATCGGAGATACGCGCTCGCCGGTGGCCCATCGGTGGCCAGCTGAACAATTCTCGCCACGAAAAGAAGCTTGGCCGAGAAGCACTTCACGGGGTGAATCATCAACATCGCAGGGAAAACCGGTCCGGCTAACGTTGAGCCCGCGAACGAGTCTCTTAATAAATCAGTAGTTCGATCAACCGGAGACTCAAATCAAGACTGCCTCGAGCTCTTGAACAGGGAGAATATGTGAACAACATTGGCCAGGACATCCGCTACGCACTGCGCGGGCTGCGCAAGTCTCCGGTGTTTGCCGCTATCGCGATTGTCACGCTGGCGCTGGGAATAGGGGCCAACACGGCGATCTTTACCGTGGTCAATGCAGTCTTCTTTCATCCCATTCCCGTGGCGGAGCCGGCTGGATTGATGGAGCTGTTCACGGTTGACCAGCGAAAGATTTTTGGTTTGAACAACAATTTCTTTCCCAACTCCTTCCCCAACGCGCAGGATGTCGAGAAGCGGGCGCAGTCTTTTTCCGGGATTACGACCTACACCTTTGCGCCGGTCAGCATGACCATCCAGGGCCAGCCAGACCAGTACACCGCCCAGCTCGCGACCGGCAACTTCTTTGACGTGCTGGGCGTTCATGCGGCGCTCGGACGGACGTTCCTTCCCGAAGAAGACCGCAGTCTGGGCGCGGGGCCGGTGGTGGTGCTGAATTACGGCTTCTGGGAGCGCAAATTTGCCAATGATCGCAGCGTGATTGGGCGGAACGTTCTTCTGAACGGCCAGGGATTCACCATTATCGGTGTGGCGCCGAAGGGCTTTCAGGGAACTACCGTCATAGGTGGTCCGGACATGTGGATTCCCATGTCAATGCATGACCAGATTCTTACCGGCTTCACCAAGTTCCTCTTCAACGAACGGCGGTTCCTGGGTTTCAATTCGGTCGGCCGGCTGAAAGCGGGTGTGCGCGAGGAGCAAGCCAAAGCCGAATTGCAGGGAATTGCCTCCGACCTGGAGAATGCGTTTCCACTGGCTAACAAGGGCCGCACCTTTACCGTGCAGCCGCTGTTGCAATCGAGCATCAATCCCAACCAGCGTCAGCTATTTGAACTCGCGGGCGCCATGATGATGATTGTGGTGGGAATCGTTCTGGCCATCGCATGCTTCAACATTGCCAACCTGTTGCTGGCGCGGGCGGCCGGGCGCAAGCGTGAGATCTCCATTCGCGTGGCGATCGGAGCGTCGCGCGCACGGATCATCACACAGTTGCTCACCGAGGCGCTGGTGCTGGCCCTTGCCGGCGGTCTGCTGGGGCTGGGACTGGCCTTGATTGGCCGCGATGTGATGTGGCGGTTCCGTCCACCGCTGCTGGCCGTCGACGGCATGGACCTCTCACTCAACTGGCACGTCCTGGCATTCACCTTGGTAGTCGCCATTGGCACGGGCCTGGTATTCGGACTGGCGCCGGCTTTTCGA
>DASTPO010000162.1:0-2868 GCA_035762225.1 Candidatus Angelobacter sp. | reverse complement strand
CATCGAGGTGATATTTCTCGCGCAGGGCGCGCAGGTTCTCGCGCTCCTTGCGCTCTTCGTCGGAGTAGAAGCGCGCCTTTTCGAACTCGTGGTTCGCAATGGCGTTCTCCATCCGGTGAACAATGAACTTGATCCGCTTCTGGACTTCGGTGATCTCGTCTGGCAGCGAAGTCTGGCGCAGCTTTACGCGCGCACCCGCTTCGTCGAGCAGGTCGATCGCCTTGTCCGGCAGAAACCGGTCCGGAATATAGCGGTTGGAATGATAAACCGCGAACTGGATCGCTTCATCGGTGTAGCTTACGGCGTGGAACTTCTCATACCGCTCCTTAATGCCGTAGATGATCTTCACCGCCTGCTCTTCGTTTGGCGGAGGAAATTTCACTGCCTGAAAGCGCCGTTCCAGCGAGCGGTCCTTCTCGATGGATTTGCGGTACTCGCCCGGCGTGGTTGCGCCGATGCACTGAATTTCACCGCGTGATAGCGCCGGCTTCAGGATATTGGCGGCGTCGAGCGAGCCCTCGGCCGACCCCGCGCCCACCAGCGTGTGCAGCTCATCAATAAAGATGATGCTGTTCTGGTTTTCCATCAGCTCCTTCATGATGGTCTTCAGGCGCTCTTCAAACTGGCCGCGGTACTTGGTGCCGGCCACGATCAGGGAAAGATCGAGCCCAAGGATTCTCTTGTCCGCCAGGAACGAAGGAACGTCGCCATCGGCAATGCGCTGGGCCAGGCCTTCCACGATTGCCGTCTTGCCTACGCCCGGCTCGCCGATCAGCACCGGATTGTTCTTGGTGCGGCGGCACAGAATCTGTATGACGCGCTCCACTTCGCCTTCACGGCCGACGAGCGGATCAAGCTGGTTGTCCATGGCGGCCTGGGTCAGGTCGCGCGAAAATTCTGAGAGCAGGGAAGACTCGCGGTTGGCCCCGCGCTGGGGCTGGGCCTTTTCCTGCGTGCTGCGGGCCAGCTCTTCACGGATAGCGCTCAGGCGCAGGCCGCGCTCGTGCAGGATCTCGGCGGCAAAGCACTTTTCTTCGCGCAACAATCCCAGCAGGAGATGTTCGGTTCCGATGTGCTTGTGGCTGAGACGCTCGGCTTCTTCCGCCGCGTATGCCAGTACGCGCTTGCATTCGTTGCTTAGAGGCAGGTCCACCGAAGTGGAGACCTTCTCACGGATCGTAGTATGCCCTTCGATCTGCTTGCGGATGGACTCCACCGATGCATGATTGCGCAGAAAGCGGTTGGTCAACGCCTTGTCTTCGCGCAGCAGGCCCAGCAGCAGGTGCTCCGTCTCGATGTACGGAGAGCCGAACTGGCTGGCCTCATACCGCGCAAAAAAGATTACGCGCCGTGCCTTTTCTGTATACCGCTCGAACATATTCCCCTCACCCAGATGCTCCCAGTCACCTCTGCCGGAAACATCTCTCTCTCTTCCCGCGGGCGAACCCGCGAACCCTCCGGGAAGAAGCTCTACTGTCCTGCCGGCGCCTCCGTCACGAGGCATTGCATTGCCGGACCGGACAAACCTACCTTCTGCCATATGGCAGAAAAAACCAAAACCTGTTCCACGCCCGGCTCCTATACGGAAGCGGGCGAAATCTCCTCGGCCTGGCCGTGATGCAACCGCAATACTCGGTCGCAGCGACGGGCAAACTCAAGGTTGTGGGTAACGATGAGGGAAGTGAGCCGGTACTGGTGATGCAGTCTCTGTACCAAGTCAAACACCATTTCCGCGGTCCGGTTGTCCAGATCGCCGGTTGGTTCGTCGGCCATCAGGACCTGCGGTCCTGTCACCAACGCCCGGGCCAGCGCCACCCGTTGCTGCTCGCCACCGGACAACTCTCCCGCGCGATGATGGCTGCGGTTTTCCAAACCTACTTCACGCAACCACCCGGCGGCTTTTTCCATCGCCGCCTGGTGCGTTTCGCCGCGCATCAAGAGCGGCATAGCCACGTTTTCCTGCGCCGTAAACTCCGGCAACAGGTAGTGAAACTGCCAGACAATGCCAATGGCCCGATTTCTGAACTCTGCGGCCGCATCGTCATTTAGCTTCGCTACGGGAATCTGGGCGCAGTATACGTCACCTGCAGAAGCACGATCAAGAGCACCAAGGATGTGCAAAAGGCTGCTCTTGCCCGATCCAGACTCACCCACGATGGCAAGCATTTCCCCCTTCCTTACCTGGAAGGACAAATTTTCAAAGAGCACTAAATCCGTCTGTCCTGACCTGTAAACCTTCTTAAGTCCGCTTACACGAAGGATTTCAGGCAGCAGGGCTGCTTCCCCTATTGGATGCACTTGCCCGCCTTTACGGTGCAGACACCCAATATTCCCTGCATTTTCATTGCCTTTTTCATGCCGTTACTTCTATACCTATTAGAACCCATCCGGCTGGACTTAATCTCCAAAATTTGCGCTGCAAATTACCTCAAGATTTGATTAAAGTTCTTAATTCTTCATAACAAACACCCAGCCCATCCCAGCATCTTGTATCCATTGTCCTTGCGGGCGCAATGGGGTATTTCACTCATAGCGTAACGCCTCCGCGGGCAAAACGCGCGACGCCGACCAGGAGGGATACAGAGTGGCAACAAACGAAATAAGCAGTGCCACCACGGCCACCAGTACACCATCGATCGCGCGCGGAGCGAACGGCAGGTAATCAATGGAATACACGTCTGAAGGCAGATGGATAAAGTGGTATTTAGCCCCCGCGATCGCGATTCCATATCCTAGAATCAGCCCCGCAGCGGTCCCAATCAGCCCAATCAGGACGCCCTGGAACATGAAAATGCGCCGCACCTGCCTGCGCTTGGCGCCCATGGAAATCAATACGGCAATGTCCTTTGTTTTCTCCATGACCATCAT
>DASTPO010000161.1:0-29415 GCA_035762225.1 Candidatus Angelobacter sp. | reverse complement strand
AGGGGAAAGAAGACAAATGTTCCAACCAGAGAGACCGGAACGGCCAGCAACGGAATGAGCGTGGCGCGCCAACCCTGGAGAAAGATGTAAACCACGATGATCACCAGGACAATGGCGATCACCAGTGTCTGGATGATTTCTTTAATGCCTTCTGAGACCGCGCGCGTGGTATCGAGCGAGATCGCGTAGTCAACGTCCTGGGGCAGGCGCTGCTTGACCTCAGCCATCAGCTTCTTGACGCCATCGGCGGCCTGTACGGCATTTGATCCGGGAAGCTGATAAACCGCGATGATCGCGCTGGGCTTTCCGTTCAGCCGTCCGATAACGGTATAGTCCTGCGCCCCGAGTTCAACACGGGCAACATCTTTTACGCGTACGATCCCGCCATCCGGCGTGGCCCGCACCACGATCTGCTCAAACTCTTCCGGCGAGGTCAGCCTGCCCTGCGCGCGCACAGAGTAGGTAAACTCCTGCCCTTTGGGCGAAGGCTCGCTGCCTATCTGTCCCGCGGGATTCACGGTGTTTTGCGACTGGATCGCGTTCACGATTTCAGGGACGGTAATGCCCAGCTTTGCCAGCTGGTCCGGCCTAACCCACAGCCGCATGGCGTACTTCCCTGCTCCAAACACCTGCACGCTGCCGATCCCAGGCACGCGCGTGAGCTGATCGTTGAGATTGATGAACGCATAGTTCGAAAGGAATTTGGCGTCGTAGGTGGAGTTGGGGGAGTACAGGCTGATCAGCATCAAAGGCGCCGTCAGTGTCTTCTGTACCGTCACGCCAAGATTGTTGACCTCGGCGGGAAGCTGGGACGCGGCCTGGCTCTCGCGCAATTGCGCCAGGATCAGGTTGGTATTCGGATCGGTCTTTACGTCAAAATCGATGATCTGGCGCATCTCTCCCGTGGACGAGTTCACCGAATACATGTAGTTCATGTTGTCCACGCCGCTCATCTGCTGTTCCAGCGGCGTGGCCACGGACTGCTCCACGGTTTGCGCGTCTGCGCCAACATAAGTAGCTTGCACTTGCACTTCAGGCGGCGCGATGTTGGGGAATTGAGAAACAGGCAGGGTAAGGATGGTGATCGCTCCCACGATCACCATCAGAATGGAAATCACCATCGCCACAATGGGCCGGTTGATGAAGAATTTTGACATGGCTAGTTGCCGCCGCCCGCCGAACCGGACACTTTAGGATTGACGACGGCGCCATCTCGTACTTTTTGCAGACCCTCCACGATGACTCGCTCCCCGGGCCGAACGTTGCCGGTAATAATCCATTGAGTTCCTACGCGTTCCGCCACGGTCACCGGACGAATGCTGACCTTGTTGTCTTCTCCAACAACTGCAACCTGAGTGCTTCCCTGAACGTCATTTACGGCGCGCTGTGGCACCAGCAAAGCTGCGGTATGCGTGTTCACAGAAGCACGCACGCGGCCGTAACCGCCCGGCCGAAGCAAATTGTTCGGATTAGGAAAGACACCGGCTATGCGTATGGCTCCCGTGGACGGATTGACTTCGCGATCGGCAAAGTAAATCGCTCCCTTCTTTTCATACACGCTGCCGTCGGCTAACAAAAGTTCCAAAGGGATGCGGCGGCGTTGCTCTTCCACGCTGGCCTGTGTGGGAAACCGGCGATGAAACTCCGTGAACTGCTGTTCGCTGACGGTGAAGTACGCCTTGATGGGGTCCACCTGCGATACCGAAGTCAAAACCGAAGTTGGCCCCACCAGGTTTCCGATCTGTACCTGGGCGATTCCGGCAATACCGCTCACCAGCGAGGTGACGCGGGTAAACTCCACGTTGAGTTCAGCCTGCTCGACCGTCGCCTTTGCCGCCTGGACCTGCGCCTGCGCGCCGAGTTTGGCCTGGATCTCGGTGTCGAGCTGGCTTTGTGCGATGGCCCGTTCACGCGCCAGAGGCGTGTCCCGCTCCACGTCGAGGCTGGCCTTGCCGAGCTGGGCCTCTGACTGCGCCAGCTGCGCCTTCGCCTGATCAAGCGCCGCCTTGAACGGACGTGGATCGATCTCGAACAATACCTGGCCTTTACTTACGACGGAGCCTTCTTTGTAATCCTGTTTGATCACGTAGCCTGAGACATGGGGCTGGATCTGGGCGTTTACGTAGCCATCCAGCACTGCTACCCATTCGCTGGGAATGGGCACATCCTTCTGGACTACCTCAGTGACCTCAACGGTTGGCGGCGGCGCGGCTGGATGTGCCTGCGTGGTGGTACAGCCCGTGATAGACAACAACCCCAAAGTCAGAACGGCAGGAACCAAGACCGCTGGCTTTTCTGAAAAGTGAGAAATGAAATTCATGACCATGTGCCTCCCAGCGCCGGCAGGGTCCGCGAAGCGCTTCGATCGTTAGGGTTGAATGGATAGAACCTGAACGCCGCCGACCGAGTTGGCGGGCTGAATGCAAAAGCCCAGAGCGATTGGAGTATCGAGCGATCGCAAAAGTCGCGCTTTATTTTCGTTGAGACACGCGCACATCCGTAATCATGTGTCGTCGGCATCCCGGATATGCAGTTTTGGCGACGCGCAAAGAGCCGCGGAAGCCCGATCCACGCTGGCAAGGCTACTCCTTTGCAGCTCCGCCGTCCACAAGGTGCGCCCCTTTCCGGCCATGTGCCTGAGGTGCCCCGTCGCCGCTGCCGACGGCCCGATTTGCGTTGGGCCTGGCCGGCGGATTTGGGGAATGCAAAAGAAAAGCCGGGCCTCCACTGGAGACCCGGCCTTAAAATCGGGAGTGTTTCCTGCGAAGTGATTCCTTGGAGGAAAACTAGAGCTTCGCCCACCGCACGGTCAACGTAGCAACCGTATCCCCCGCGCCGAGGGTTAACTGACAGTTGTTTGCCATCTGCGTCGTGTTGTTGAAGAGCGTAATCGTATTTGTTGACGGAGTCAGGTAGGCGGGAATCAAATCATTGTCCGCCACCGCGACCTGGCTCGTGAGGTCGGCGCAGCGCACGCGCGTTCCTCCTGCGCTAATCCCGCTGACCACCAGCGTCTGCACAGTCCCGGCATGAAAAAGCGGAGCAAGCTGCGTGAGGCTCGAGGCAGGCTGCGCGCCGGAGAAGAAGCGCGAACAGTCAGAAGAACCGCCGCTTACCGGAACCAGCGGCACGATGTCGCCTGCTGGAACAGAGGTAATAAATCCCGGGGCAAACGTGCATGTGATCTCAATACTCTCTGGAATGTCAGAGGGTGTGGCGGCAAAGAACAGGCTGGCCATGATCGGTGAACTGGCAGCGGATGCAGGCACCACGTGACTATGTGGACCTGTCTGGCTCGAGTGAAACAGATGGGCTATGAGACTGGTTGCAGGCGTCGGACTAGGCGGAGGAACCGTGCCGATGATGTTGCCGCCTCCGCCTCCGCCACAAGCGACAATCATGGCAAACGCAGCTGTGCATACCACTGACGTAATCAGGTGCTGCCTAAATGTAAGTTTCTTCAAAGAGACTCTCTCCTGAGTTGAAAAGTGGCGGCCCGTGAACTGAATACAGCATTGCCGGTAACCGCCGGATATTTATAAGGCAGGACGGGAGAAATATCGAGAGTAAAAGCGCGATGTGGCTATGGGTACCTTCACGACCCCGTGAGTTGAGCTTGTTGTATGCACGGCCACCATTTTCTTGTCCTGCGCCTGAGCGAACTACCGATGCCCTATCTGCATGCCTTTCAACTAGGACAAAAAAAGGGCGGCTTGCGCCGCCCTATCCTGGGGGAGGAAACGTACAAGTTGATCAGTTACTGCAGGCTCAAACTTACTTACTGCAACTTGAACTGGAACGTGATGGCAGTTCCGTCGTTCAGGTTGATTTGATAAGCGTACGTGTTGCCCGCGGTCAGGTTGCTGGTAGCAAGGTTGAACTGCCAGCCCGCGGAACCTGCGCCGCCGGCAAGCGTGCCGCCAACGAAGGCGAACGGTCCGCCGATGGGAGCAGGAGTGCTGGCCGCAACGCCGTTGACCGAGGTCAGGGTAAAGCTGGAGACCACGGGTGAAGAGATGGAAGCGCCTTTCACGTCGCACACGCGGAACTGGACCGCGATGGTCGGCGTGGTTGCCTTGATGAACGTTGAGCTGCCGGAGGCGTTGATCGGCGCCAGAATCACATGTCCAGGACCATTGGTGCAGGAGACACCAGCGACCTGGTAGGTGATGGTTGCCGTGCCCTGGACGAACGTGATGGCATAGTTGGTGGAGCTTTGTCCGGAGCAGCTAATGCCGTTTGGCGGAGCGAATGTTCCCACGTTGCCCGTACCTTTGGTCTCGCTGCAGGTGAGGGTGCCGGCAAGGCTTGCCGGGCCCTGGCCAAGCACAAAGCCGCTGTAGGTGGCCGAAGGTGCAACCGTTCCACCCAGAATAATCGACTGGTTGTTGGCTGTGATGGTCAGCGGAACCGCGGTAATCGTGAGCGTTCCGTTGGTGGTGGTGAGAGTGTAGTTGGCGCTCAGAGACGTTGGCGAGAACACGGCATTCGCGGTGATCGCGAAGGTGCCCACGTTGCTGCTCTGGACCGCGGTGGTGGCGAAGCTGGCGGTAATATTTTCACCATTCTTGACGCCGGTAATCGTTCCAGTCAAAGCCGGGTTAGCCGAGCCGAAGGGGCGCGACAGGTTGTTAGCCACAACGGACAGAGGAGCCTTGTTGATGGTCAGTGTGCCGTTGGTGATGGTGACTGTGTAATTGCTCGCCAGGCCGCTGGGATCAACCAGCACAGGCACCAGCGTGTAAGAGCCAACCGGGCTTGTGGCCGTGGGCGTCGTGTAGGTTGCAGTGATGTTGTCGGCGTTCTTCAGGCCGGTGATCGTGGGCAGCGGGTTCGGGTCGCCATACAACCGCTGCGTTTTCGGCGCTACCACTGAGAGCGGCGCCTTGGTGATGGTCAGCACTCCGCCATTGACGACGATCACGTAGTCAAAGGCTTTGGCTCCGCTCACCTGCGGCGTGATGGGATACGTTCCCACAGGGCTGGTGAGAGTGGCGGCAGTCGTGAATGCAGCAGTGAGGACATCGCCGTTCTTGATTCCGACGAAAGTGCCGGTGAAAGCCGGATTGGCGTTGCCATACTGGCGGCTAGCGTTGGCCACCGTGAAGGTCAGCGGCGCGGGATTGATGGTGAGCACGCCGTTGATCAGGGTAACCGAGTAGTTGCCCAGCTTCAGCGTCGGGTCAACCAGGGCCGGGACGATCGGATAAGTCCCCACATCGCTGGTCAAAGTAGCCGCGCTGGAGTATGTGGCGGTGATAGCATCGGCATTCTTAATGCCGGCGATAGTGCCGGTGAAAGCCGGGTTAGGATCGCCATACAGGCGGCTGGCGTTGGCGGCGGTCACGGTCAGTGGCGCCGGCGTAATCGTGAGCGTTCCGTTGTTGATGGTCACGGTGTAGTTGCCGAGCTTCGCGGTTGGATCCACGAGCGTGGCAATGATCGGATAGGTTCCCACCGGGCTCGTGGCATCGGTGGCGCTGGTGTAGTTGGCGCTGATCGCGTCGTTGTTCTTCAGTCCGGTGATGGTGCCTGTGAATATCGGGTTGGGATCGCCATAGACTCGGCTCACACTGTCCGCCGTCACCGACAAGGGAGCGGGCGTGATGGTGAGCGTGCCGTTCGTGACGGTCAAATCATAGTTGTTCAGCACTCCGGCGGGATCGATGAAATTTGGAGTGATGAAATATGTCCCCACCGGACTCGCCGCCGTGGCGGTGCTGGAGTACGTCGCGGTGATCACGTCACTGCCGCGGAGACCTGTGATAGTGCCGGTGAATGCCGGATCAGGATCGCCGTAAACGCGCGTGGCATTGGCAACCACCACGGTCAGCGGGGGCTTGTTCACAATCAGGGTCCCGTCAAAGGAGGTCAAGGTATAGTTGGCGGCGCTCAGCGTGCCTATGGGGCAATGAATGGTATAGCGCCCCACAGGGGTACTGGCATCGGTTGGCACAGTAGTGTTGCAAGAGGTGCTTCCACTTATCACTGCCGCTGTGTCGCCATTGAGGAACCCGGTAATGGAATAGGTAAATGCCGGATTCGGGTCCTGGTAGATTTTTGCCGCGCTGGCGGCAACGATGGTCAGAACTGCGCGGTTGACTGTGAGGTCACCCGTGCCGCTGCTGGCGTTGAACGTCGCGTCCCCGGCAAAGCTGGCGCCGACCGCCCCGGCATATGTTCCCAGGGGAAGGCCCGCCACGCTGGTCGTAAGAATGGCCTGGCCAACGCTGTTGGTGGTTGCGACGCCAACACTGGCGCCGTTCAGGGTAAAGCTCACTGACTTGCCGCTGATCAATGCGCCATTCGAAGATTTTTGCAGAGTTGCGGTCAGAATTGCCGTGCCGCCGTAAGATCCGGCGGAAGGGCTCAGCTTCAGCGTAGTCGGCCCAGGCTGAGAAGAGACCGTGACCGCGGCAGTCGCTGAGTCATTGGCCGCGTTGGTATCGATGATGGATTTGTTCGCGATGGTCGCCGTATTGCTGAGTGTTGCGCCGTTCGCGAGATTGGCGTCCGTAGCGGCAACCAGCGTGATGACCTGGCTGGCGCCGGCGGCAAGCCCGTTGAACACGATGGTGTGCGGATTCGGAAGCGCCTGGCTGCAGACCCCGCCCGTGGTCTTGCAGGAGACAAATGATTCGCCCGCGGGCAGGTTGTCCACAACGGTGGCCGAAGCCGGGCTCGTACCGTTATTGGTGATGGTGATGGTGTAGGTGACGTTGGAACCGGAATCCACCGTGGCCGGAGCTGCGGTCATGGTGAGAGCCAGATCGCCGCTCACGCAGCTGCGCGGAGGATAAGCCGCGAGTCCCTGGATCACGCCCGCGGCATTAATACCAAGATCGGAAGTGCTGGCCAGGCTTCCTGTCCCGCTGATGCTGAAAACAGCGATGCCCCACCCGTCGTCTGCCGCATAAAGGAAGCTGCCGGATGCGTCGGTGGCCAGGCCCGCCGGCGAGTGGACTGAGGTAACGCTGCCGAAGCTGCCCAGCTTGGTCAGGCTGCCATCAGCGTTGACCGTGAAAGCATTGATCCTGTTGCTGAACAGATCGTTGGTGAACAGGCGCGAGTTGTCGGGGCTCAAGACCACTGACGTGGAATCGTTGCCGGTACCTAGGAAGGGGCTGCCCGCGATTGGGGTGGCAACGCCCGCCGCCAGGGTCCAGGCATCAGTAATCGTCGAATTGTTGAAGCTGGCTTCGCTGCCATACATGCGGTCAGCGGCGCAGCTGAAATCCACGCTTGAAAGCAGACCAGTTCCGGTGCGCGGGAACGGAGAGCCCGCAACGGCAACCAGAGAGCCGTCCGGATTGATGGTGAAAATTGAAACGCTGGATTCATTTGCCAGAGCCAGCAGATTGCCCTGGTTTGAAATCTTCATGCCCACGCTGGGGGAGCAGCAGTTGGCAGTGAGCGGGCCGGGAGTAAGTACGCCGCCGGCGCCGACCGAAAAGCTCTGTATCTGCCCGTTGCTGGACGCCATCAAGAGCGAGCCATCGGGGGTGGCGGCCAGGGAAATGCCGCCGCAAACATCCAGAGTGAGGCCGCTGGCAAAGGGCGATCCTGGCGCAGCCGTTAATGAGCCCGAAGCGGGATCGATCTGGAAAACGCTGATCGTCTGATCACCGCTGTTGGACACATAAAGAAGGTTGTTGGCGGCGCTGGTGATAATGCGGTCCAACCCCTGGCAGGTGCCGGCTGATCCGACTCCGCCCGTGAGATAGGGCGAGCCGGGGACCTGCGTGAGCGACCCCGTGGAAGAAACAGAAAATCCCACCACACTGTTGGCGACATCCTGATTGTTGACGTAGACGAAGCTTTGCGCGTGCAGGTTGATTGGCAGCGCGATGGCCAGAATAGTCAACAACAGAGCGGCGGTGATGCTTTTCTTTGTGAATAGACTGATTGTATTGGCAACGCTAGCGGTGGGGATCGGGGAGTTCACGTGTTTCTCCTTCAAAGTAACTGCCTGCCATTTAATTCGGCTCAGGCCACAGGCACCCCGGTCTATGCCGGGGTTGCAAAAGCACTTGTTCAGGCATGTTTTTTGAGAAGGAGTGAAAAAGACGCGTATCTCACCTCGGCTGGAGGTGGTGGTCCTGGCGGCAGCTGCACAGATGCAGCACATCATCCGACGTCAACTTTCGTTGACGGCGGTACAACGCAAGAGCTCCCGGACACACAAGCGCGTAAGTTCACGAACTTCTCTACCCGGCCCGCAATAGCGAGTCAGATAAAAATGCCTTGTTCGCGCTGCCGCCCGGAAGAACAGCAGACAAATTTGGTTCGGCCGTTTAGTTTTCGTTTCGAAGGATGAGAGCCGGCAGGTAATGCCAGCAAAATACAGGCGGGTTCTCGCTAGTTTCGAGCCTATAGAGATCCCGGAAGCTTACCTCTCTATCCCTTGCTGCAGGATTAAGGTATCCGCCCGAGATTAGAAGCGACTGAGATGGAAATTAATACCTTTAATATTATGGAAAAGTGAGCAATTGCGAACAGACATTCCGTTGCCGATTTTGCCGACGTGGCTATCGAAAACTTTTCTAATTGCTTCAGCGTTTGCCCAGAGCGTCCGGGCACCAGTCTTCTTCAGGGCTCGGTTGCGGGCGTTTTGCCGCTTTGCGCTCGATATCCTGTAGCAGGCACTCCAGCTCGACCAGCACCCGCGGATAAGCCGGGCGGTGCGAGTTCAACTGAGGATAAAAGTTCTCAATCACGATCCGCTGCTGGGACGCGGAGTGGTTGATGGCAAATGTCTTGTCCGTCTGGCCGTCAATCACCCGGATCTGCGAGGCGATCTTGGCCGGCACTGCCGCCATCGCTTTACCGTTGAGAAGAAGAGTAAGGCGCTGAAGTTTCTGCGGCGTCAGTCTGGCATCGAAGGTTGAGGTCTTGCCGTTCGCAGTCTCCTGATAATGCACTTTGCCGTCGGTGAAGATCTGGAGGTCTTCCTTGCGCGAATCGCTTTGGTCCAATCCCTTGAATTCGCTGTGGGTAATCAGCAGCGGCCGCTGGCTGTCTTTGGCAAACGCGGCAAAGGCAAACAGGCAGGTCAGCAAAAGAAGTTGGAATCGCATAAAGAGAAGTTTACCCCGTTGCGTGCGGCGCTGGGCATAGGGTGATTGCCGTAGAAGCGATTGCGCGGGCCATGAAAAAAGGCTGGCGGAATAAATCCGCCAGCCTGGTTGGAGGTTTGTTGATTACGGCACGATATATACGTGTCCCTGGCCGATCGCCCCAGTGGCCGGCGGCCTGATTTGACTACGCTGCAAAGTTACTGCCTGCACGATCACGCCAGGATCGTCGCCGATAGCCATCTGCGCATTGGGATCGGTAAGGCTGCTGATCCCCAGTGCGGTGACCGGACCGAGCGGAACGTTCAGGGTGCGGAGCGGATCCAAAGAAGCGTCCTGTACCCACGGGCCTTCCGTGGTGCAGAGCGATCCATATTGATCAACTTCCGGGTTCTGGAACAGGCCGGGATCCTGCGGATTGACTCCAACGCTGCCGTAGTAAAGAGCAGGAGCAATCGTAGGATCAATGGTGGTGGACAGTTTTACACCCAGCGGAGGCAGGCAAGCTTCACGATCACGCGCCGGGCCAACGGCCATGGCGGAGGGATTGGTGAAGGTCTGCGGAACCGGGATGGTTGAGCTCTGCAGGCGGGAGATCGGCTTCCCGACAATTCTGGCGCCGCCCTTGAGCAGATCAGGCGAAGCCGCGACGAGCACGGTGATTTGTCCACCAGTGATCAACTGGCCGGCGGTGTTTGCCGGTGTTGTCAGTTCGGCCAGGTACAGGTCATTGCCCATGAACGATGAGCTGAGTACTCCGCCGCCTGAAGTGGCGCCCGCGGCGATAGGAGCCGTGGGAGCAGTTGCGGGTTTCTGGATCTTGTTGATCTTGCTGGTGTCGTAGTAACCGATGTAAACGGCGCCGTCATTGAACGGACCGGTTGGAATGGCTACCGCGGAAGCAGTGCCCGGACCGGCATTGAGCAAGCCGGTTTCAGACAGCGTTCCACCCGCGGGGCTGGGTGTGAATACCGCCCTGACGATCCCCTTCGAAGGACCGGAGACGTCAGGAATGTATACGTTCTGTGTGCCGGTGGCGCTCGGTGCGTCAGCAGCAGGCTGTCCAGGGATGAACCCGGGAGACGGCACGAAGCAGAAGTTGCTCATGGTTGCTGCGCCCGTGAGCGGGTTCTGGTCGATGCGGCAGAAGCCATTGATCTCGTCGGAAACCCACCAGTTGGTCTGCAGGAACAGCAGTCCACGGGGATGGGTAACGCCAGCCAGGAGCAGGACGCCGCGGCGCGCGGCATTCCACGTCGGGGTAACGTTCGGCGGATTGTCGTTGCCGATCAAGCTGTTGACGCAAGGCGGAGGAATCGTGACGCCGCCCGCTACTGTGGATACGCAAGCTTCCGCAACCATGGTGGCATTGGCCTTCAACAGGTAAGTCTCGCCCGTCTTGGGGAGAGTTCCTGCAACGGCCGGCGGCGGAGCTTCAATGATTTTGTCCATCGTGACGGTCATATCCGCCACCTGGCTTCCATCAGCAAGAGTAAAGAGGTCCTGCTTGGGATCGCCAGGAGTTGGATGTTGCGGCTGAATGAAGTTCAGACCCATGATCAGCGTGTACTCGCGAGGAATAGCGCTGCCATTGATCAGACCGCTCTGGTTCCAGACCTGCATGATGTTGGCGCTCTGCGTGTCAAAGCGTACGACGCGGTTGCCGTTGCCCCAATACAGCCAACGTCCACTCAAGCTGGATGAGATGTACTGGTCGGTCCCCATGCCTTCCTGGGTCTGCAATTTTCCAAATTGCAGAACTGCCTGGCACTTGGGGAAAGTGTAGAAGCAAGAGGTGGCGTTCTGAATCCGGTTCAGGAAGCCGGCCTGCTGCATCCACAAATCATTGCCGATCCAGCCGAGGCTCAGCAGGGTCTTGCCGTTGTCAGAGGTTCCGACTCTTTCCACCGAGTTCCCGGCAGGCGTGAACGAGGGCGAGAGAGGATTGCGGATTCGCCAAATGTCGCCGCTGCCCTGGAAACAGATGTAAAGCTTGCCGTCGGGTCCCATACGGACCGATTGCACAAAGCGAGGTCCGTTCACCGGCAATCCGTTGGTGAAGACGGAAGCGGTGCTGCTGAAGATCGTGACCTGGGTGGCGGAGTTGATCACGGTACGGCCGGGTTCAGTAGGCGAAGCCATGAACTCAAGCCGGGTGACTTCTTTAATGCCGCCTACAAAAACGTACCCGTTCGATCCGTTAATGTTTCTGGTTTCAGCCTGATAATCCATCGGCTCAAAAACGCCGGGGAGGTAGCAGGTGCTGAGGTTCAGAATGCCGCGGGTAAGTCCGGGATTCTGCGGATCAGGCTGCTGATCGATGCGGCAGAAACCTGACGCACCGTCAGAAACCCAGTAGTCGGTGATTTCGCCGCCGCCGGCAAGATGCACGGTGGCGCGGACCATTCCGCGCGGGCGAAACATGTTCTGATTGGCAATCTGTTTGCTAGGTGCTGCAAACGCACTGGCTACGGACAACAGAGTTATCAGCGCCAGAGCCAGGATTGGCTTCAAGGATTGGCGAGTTAGCAAGGTGCTTGCTTTCATCCGCAGAGCCGTGGCCTTGCTCGGGGCCCGCATAGGGTTAGTCATGGTCGGTTCCTCTCTTCGTCGATGCTGTCTTTCTTGCTATCCCGCTTCTTCAACCTGATGCGGGGAATGTCCTGTGTTAATGGGCTGCCGGACTTTTGAGGTCCGGCAGCCGTTATGCTTTGGCTACCTCAGTACGGTTACGCCTGAGGAAGCTGTTCCACCCGCGTCCGAAGTGATGGTCACCAAGTTCGGCGGCGGTATGTTGCTGAAGCGGAGCGAGAAGACACCCTGAGCGAATGGGATAATCGGATTCATTACGCCAGACCACGGCAAGCCGGTCGCCGGGTTCAGGATGTCCAGTGTGCAGGTCAGGGTTACGCCAGGAGTGAAGTCACTCACGTTCACGATCAGGCGGCCCTTAGTGCGGCGATAAACGATGTTGCTGATGACAATGGTGTCCGTCACCGGCTGCACAATTACTGTCACAGTCGAAGTGGAGGAGAGACCACTGGCGGCGCTCGTACCCGTCACCGTGAAGGTGAAGGTCTGCGACGGTGTGAGTTCAGGCACTGTCGGCGCGGTGAACGTCTGTACTGATCCATCGGCGGCGCCCGGTGTTAGGACGATGCCTGCTGGAGCTGTCCACGTATACGTCATGGCTCCGCTCGCCGGATCCACAGCGGTTGCAGTCAGGGTTACGCCCGCTGCGTTGCTGGGAACGGTGATGGTGGTGCCGCTGACGGCCGGAGGTCCGGCAAACAGAGCCGTCGCGCTAACTGCTGGCGGCGTGTTCGGCGGAGCGATCACGATCGGAACGGTGACGTTGGCTGCCAGAGACAATGGAACCTGGCTGCCCTGTCCGCCCACGATCAGTGAGAAGGTCAAGTTCTGCGGCCCGGCTACTGTCGGGGCTACAAACGTGGCCTGTGCGCTGTTCGCGTTGTTGATGGTGACGATCGGATCGCCAGGATTGACCACCTGGGCCCAGGCGAACGGACCGGTCGGAGGCGTGCTGGCAGAGCCGTCAAGCGTCACTGTGATGCCGGCAAACGGCGGGTTCGGGGTTGACGAGAACTTCGGCAATGCGACCGAGGCAAACGTGCCAGGTACGCAGGTGAGCGGCGGCAAGGTCGCTGCCGGGAACGGATTGAGCTGGCCCATCAGCTGGTTCGGGAAGAACGGAACCGGCTGCTGGCCCAACTGCACCTGAATGCTGTCGAACACGTCGCCAACCATCGGCAACTGTCCCATACCGTTATCCAGGTAGAGCACGTCCTGGAAGTTTCCGGGAGGTGGCTGAGTTCCAGGCACCTGGTTTTCCGGCAGGATGAACTCGCCGCTAGGCAGCTGGTATTCCGAATAAGTCAGACCATTCTTGGTTTTGCCCGGGACGCTGCCGCTGATGCGCGCGCCCACGTTCTGCACGGCCGGCAGGAAATCGCCGCCCTGCGGGAAACGCATACGCCACCGGCCCTTCAAGCCGATTCCCGGAGGTCCTGGCTCAACCGGGAAGTTCGCTGCCCATGCGGGCTCGCGGAACGTCAGGTTGCCGTTGCAATCCTGGTCAACAGCGGAAACGTCGACGGTGCGCTGCGGATCAGTGCTGAATCCTTCAACGCGGGTTCTTACGCCGGCTTCCTGCGGGAAGAAGGCGTTGTCCACGCCGCCCGTACCCTGAATCACTACTTCAATGTGGACGTAGGCAGGATCAACGTTGGGCCATGTGTATGCGCCCACGCTGGTGTCCTGGATATCGGTTGCCGTGATGTAAGGACCGTTCGCGTCAACTTCCAGGGTGCCGATAATGTTCACGGCATCACCCACTTCGAACGGCATTTCAACCAACGGATCTTGCGGAATCGGATTGTCCGCGGTCGCCGGAGCGCCCGGGACGTTCATGGTGAAAATGTTCACCAGCGTGGTGCCGGCAACGGCATCGCGCGGGCGGTTCTTTTCAGGGCATTGCTGGTCCTGCTGTGCGTCAGGCAGCAGCAGAGCCAGGGCCGGCCCATTGGACCCGTCAGAGCCATCCAGATAAGGACTGGTGGCCGGTATGCACATGGGGAAGCCGGTCTGCGAAGTCACAGTGGGGTTTCCCTGGTCAACCGCGAAGCGGGGGTCCGGCGTCTGACCGGCGCTGTAGCGGCCCTTGGTCAGGACGATCGGATTGCCGCCACCGTCAAGCTGCGGCGTTCCATCAGGATTCATCACCGTGAAGGTGAAGGGAGGATCGTTGATCTGGACCCTCATTCCGTTCACCCACATGATGCCGTGCGCGTAATCGAATCTCTCGATGTAGCCCTGGGTGAAGTTCCCCGGATCCTGGAAGATAAAGACGAAGCCGGCAATGTATTGACCGTTCACGATGTTGCCCTGCACGTGGCCTTGATACGTGCCGGGGAAACGCGTGGTGTCAGACATTGCCAATCCAGACTGGAACACGGCATCGGTCTGGTGGGTATTCGGATTCAACTCGAATGCCTCTTCCCAGGTGAGCAGCGTGTTGGGGAAGATCACCACAGTGCTCTGCGGTACGCGGATGAGCGTCCCGTTCATCTGGATCCAGCCACCGGTAATCTTGCACTGCGCTGGCAAGGGGGGATTCGCCGGCGTTGGCGCAGGATTATCATCCTTGTTGCACAGTCCCGGTGAGGCATCCAGAGATGCGTACTGGATGAAACCGGTGATGTCGAAGCCTGACGGCAGCCCATGCCGGTCCGGCATGATCGGCGGCGCCGGCGGTATCGCGGCCGGCGTCGGCCACGGTATTGGGTTCAGGCTCTGGGCGGATGCAGTGACGCCCATCGTCACCACAACCAGCAGCAGCAGCACAACGCCCGCCACTCTGAAACCTTTGACTAGTTGCTCAAATCCCCTCATTTTGAAGCTCCTTCCGTCATACTGCAATGTCGTTGTCGTGCCCTGCTTTGCTGATAACCTTTCCCGGTACTGCCTCTCGCCCCCGGAACTTTCCCGCCCCTGCGAGCGGCTTTTCGATCTCAAGCTGGTGGAGGTAATCATTTGCTCACCCCCAACAGGTTTTCTAGGAATGTCGGTAATGGCTTGCCGCCCTTGGCGCCCGTCGCCGGAACCTCTACCAGTGAGGTCTTGGCCTGTCCCGGATGGTTCGGATCAGGATCCACTGGATAACCGCCGGCTCCTTGCGGGTGGCCATTGGCAGAGAGCAACTCCGGATGATCGAAGGGCGCCGACTGGTTCACCGTGCGCGGATCGGTCAAGGCGTTGCGCAGGAAGTCCACCAGGTCAGTCTTCTCCTGCAGGGTCAGTCCCAGGATCTCGATATCGGGATCCATGTACTGCACTTCCTGGACGGTGTTGAAATCACCGCCGCGGTTGTAGAACTCCACCACCTGCTCCAGCGTGAGCTGGCTGCCATTGTGGAAGTAAGGTGCGGTCAGCGCTACGTTGCGCAGCTGGGGCGCCTTGAAGAATCCGCCGCGGGCGATTTCGTCCGAGCAGTTCATCGGTGAAGGCGCAATGCCGTCGCCGCGCCGGCCGGGTACGATTACTGTTTCAAACCCGCCTTTGCAGACGTTCTCGCGCAGGTACTCCGCTTGTGAAAGAGGCAGCCCGGCAACCGGATCAGATCCGGCCAGTCCGCCGTCCTCAGCCGTGGGCCGAACGCCGATGTGATAGAAACCCGTGTCATAAACGCGGGCGCTGTCGTCTTCCATAATCATGCGTTCCACCGGGTTGTCAGTGACCGTTCCCACTGAAGCGTTGGAAAGCTCGGGTCCGCCGTGGCATGCCACGCAGCCCGCTTTGGTCTGGAAGAGCGTGAGGCCGCGGAGTTGACCGTCAGTCAACGGCACGGGGCCAACCGAATAGTTGATCTTGATCGGAACCTGCGAACCCGGCGCCTCGCCGAAGAACACTGTCAGAGTTCCGGCCGCATAATTGACGGTGCCGCTGTCGACGCCAACGCCGCGAATCGCTCCGAAGCCGTCGTCGAACGCATACATGTCCTGGTCGGTGAAGTCGAGCGTCGGATTCAGTCCGATGATCGACAGTGTGTTCGGCGTAATGCCGGGCTTGAGCTGAACGGTGTATTGGTTCTGGATTCCGTCTCCGGTCAGCGTGTAGCTCTGCTGCTGTTCCAGATATTTGTCCAGAGGTGTCTGGTCTGCCACCAGCGTGCTCTCATACATCTGGATGGATACGCCCCAGAACAGGGAGAAGTTGAACTCCATCAAGGTGTATTCCTGCGTGCTTGCCGGGCAGGTCTGGCCTTTGTTCGGATCGATCGTGGCGGCAACGCTCTGATCGGCTCCGGAGCAAATATGAAGGTTGTCGTCCCACCATTCTGACTGGAACGCCTTCTTGATCAGGTCTGAATAGTTTGCCTTCAGGCCTTTCCTCGGAGAGCTCGACATCGCGCCCAGGACGCTGTCCGTGGGATCGACCATCTGCTGCGCCAACGGCTGGCGCGCCAGAAGTTTCTTTCCTACCTGGTGGAAATTACGATCGTCCGCCGACATTTCCGTCGAGCTCAGGATCGGGCCCAGGGATTGCGAGCACAACGCCGAGTTCGGCATGTTGATGAGCGCCGCGCCCAGGCTGCCATCGGGTTCGCGCACCAGCAGGTGCGAGCTCTTATCGCGATTGCCAAATGGGTTGGCGCCATTGCAGACGTTCTGCGCGCGTCCATCCCAGAAATTGCGATAGTTGAATACTGCATCCACCGCGCTGGGTGTGTTGCGCCCGGTTACCCGGCGCGTGTTGATGCGCTTGGTCGGGTCATTCGGGTCCGGATAGGAGAACACCGGATCAGGAGAAGCAACGTTGGATTCCACGCTGTTCGTCGTGGTTACAACCGGACCGCCGTGCTTGCCGCCAACTCCATGCCTCGCCAGCGGCCCAACCGGACGGTCGTCATAGGTAAAGTTGCCGTCGTTGGATTGGGCTCCGCGAATACGTGAACCGAGCTGGTCGGGATCGGTTTGGAACGTGGGATCGCTTTGCGTCCCACCCGAAGTGTTGGAGGTTGTGGTGACCGATGTCTTGGTCATCCCCTGAACACCTTCGGAACCCGAGACGTCATTTACGTCAGAGATCACGCTGAAGCGGTCATTAATGTTGGAAAGTTTGCGGAACGGGAAATCGCCATCGTGGTATCCGCCGAAGCCCGCATCCGCCGAGCCCGCGCTGAAGCGATAGTTGGGGCCTATCGTGTTATTCCAGGGAACACCCAGCTGAAATGTGTTGTCGCCGCCTGGCTGGCCAGGGTTCACGTCGTTGACGACCCGGCTATCGGCGCCGGCATTGAAATGGCAGCTAGCGCACGCCTGAACGTCGTCGCTCCCGGCTTGCATGTCCCAAAACAGAGCTTTGCCCAGCTGAATTGCGGCAGTTTTATCGTTTACGATGCCCTCAAGTCCGAATACGGGGGGAATTGGAACGCTGGACAATGGAGCAAGAGGCCGCAGTGGAACTCGTACCGAACCCACTCCACTTTGGGCCCGCACGTGGCTGTAATAGCCAAGGGCCACAACCACTACGAGAACCCCAGCACTGATACGCAGAGCGGTGTGGATCCCGGAAGACAGTTTCATGGTGCTCTCCTAAGACTCGCCTTAACCCCCAGCCTTGCCGTGGTTACACAAATCACACGGATAGCGGGAAGCAAGTGCGATTCTGGAGGGAGGGGATTAAGCGTTCATTAGTGAAAAGTTAAACCTTTTAATGTCAACACCGCTAAAAACCACAATCTATTCAAACTATTGACAATATTAGAGATATACGACTACAGCCGCCTCATTTTGAGCTCAAATAAGAGTGCGCTAAAACCACAAAAACGGCATTTTTTTGCATATGGAGGCCATGTTCTAATTCATGTTCTGCCTAGTACCAAAGTTCGCTGAATGACATTTGATAGAGGTACGGACGGTCAGGGACCACTAGAACTCCCTGAAAAGGAGATCTTCGTCGGGGAACCGCTGGGTGGCGGGACTAGCGAATACGTGGCGAATAAGCCCTGCGACAGTTGGGCTGCGAACGAACCAAGTCCACCTGACGGGCCGGAATCGCCATGCTGCCCGTCAGGCGGTCACACTTATTGAGCCTGACGCCGATTTAGCGCTTCTTGGCCGGTGGTTTCTTGGTTGCCGGCTGGGCTGTCGGGGCTGCTGTGGCGCCGCAGTTGCAATAACGCAACGTGGCAACCGGTGTAGCGGCTCCCTCTGCGACGGTCAGCACGAACAAGCGGTCATATTCGTTCTCCGCGATTGGCGGCACGGTTCCTGCCTTCAGACGCGCCAGGATGAACGGCAGAGTATCACTGTGGCCGACAACCAGGATATCGCCGCCCCCAGCATAGGCAAGTTTCCGAATCAGGTCATTCGGGTCCTTTGCCGGAAGGATAGTCGGCGTGATCTTGAGCGCTGCGGCGAGCGGCGCCGCGGTTTGCTGGGTGCGCTTGGCGTCAGTTACATAAATGGTTTTGATGTTGGCGTCCTTCAGCATCTTTGCCAGGCAATCCGCCCGCTTCTCCCCGGCCGGACTCAATGCGTCGGTCTGTGGGCCGGATTTTTCAGCGTGCCGCACCATAAAGATGGTGCGAACGTTTTGTTGAGCGAATGCCAGCTGGCACAACAACAAGGCAGGAAAAATTACGCGTGTCAATAAAGTCTTCATAAGATTTTGTTCGCCTCTGCTTTTCTTCCCTGTTTGTACCACACTCCTTCTATTTTTCGTCAGCCGAACCACAGGCCAAACCCCTGAAAAGTAGCGTTGGCTGCATTCTGAACGGTTACATTAGTGATGGAACGCATTGAGGGTTGCTGCTGAACACCCCAAAGATTGTGGTAGCATTGGCACTTCCCCCGCACATCTTTGATTGAAAATCCAGGAAGGCCTTTTTGCGATGAATCGAGCTTTTCTTACGACCTCTGTTCTGGTCCTTGCGTCAGCAATGGCATGGGCGCAGAATCCTCCCCCCAGTGACCTGGGGCCTCGGGCCGTCACGCCGCCACCTCCATCACCATCCGCCGCACTGGTCCCAAACGACGCACCGGTTGTGACTGTTCACGGCGTCTGTCCTCCGGGGAAAACTGCCGGCGAGAATTCAGACTCCTGCACCACCATCATTACCAAGGATGAATTCAATGCCATGCTGGCCGTGATGAATATCTCCAACCAGGCTTATTCTCAGGCAGCTCTCAAGGGCATTGCGGAAAGTTACGTGCAGCTGATGGCGCTGGCCGCAGCCGGCCAGAAGGCCGGGATCGACAAAGAACCCCGGTTTGAAGAGATGATGAAGATTGCCCGGGTACGCGCTCTGGCCGAAGCATATCGCCGGTCTTTAGATGAGAAGTTCAACAATCCCCCGCCGTCTGAGGTGGAGGCCTTCTATAAGGAGAACGCGTCCAAATATGAGCAGCTGAAGGTTGACCGCGTCTTCATTCCCCTGGCCGATCCCAAGCATCCACAGGAACGGGTGGCATTCGAGAAAAAAGCCCACCCGCTTGCCGATCAACTACGTGAGCGCGCGGCAAAGGGCGAAGACATGAATACGCTTCAGGCCGAAGCTTATAAGACGCTTGGTATTGGCACTCCGCCGGCCAGTGATCTTGGGGCCAAACGCAAAGGGTCTTTTTCTCCGAATATTGAAAAGGACATCTTTGCTCTCAAGCCAGGTGAAATCACCAAGGTTGAAATCGATCTCTCTGGCTTCAGTTTTTACAAGGTCCGCAGTCGCGAGCCTATACCCCTTGAATACGTAAGGCCCGAGATCGTCCGCGAGCTTTACAAGGAGAACATGGAAGCAGCGGTAAAGGCCGCTACCGGCCGCGTCCACTCCGATCTCAACGAGGAGTTTTTCAAGCCGGCTCCCGCAACTAAAGGACCGCCGGTCTTCCGTCCGGCTCCGCACGTAGTAGTAAAGCCAGGTGAATCCGAGACGGCTCCAAATCAGCCGCCCACCACCACAACACCGCCAAAATAAGAGCTACTGATTTTTTGAGGATAAAGCTGCCGGGAGCGTTTGCAAGCTTCCGGCAGCTTTTTGTGGTTAGTGGACTCGGATCGTGATTTGCGCCGTCGGGTTCGATGTGTCAATTCCATCGAAACTGACCGTACCCGAAGGAACGAATTGCAGGTTGTTCTGTGCCGGCGCAGTAACGTTCACCGTCACCTTCATCTGGGTTACTGGATTGGCGGCTTTGGGGCCTCCCAGGCTGGCGATGCTGCAAATCACCAGGTTGGTATTGATCAGCCCCGGCACCGGAGGATTGCAAGTTACGGGATTGGGTCCGGAGTTAGGCGTTGTCGTTACGCTTGTGATGGTCAGCAGGCTGTCAATATTCAAAGTGAGCAGAAGGTTGTTGGCCTGCACGCCGGTGGTGTTTTGCACCGTCCACGTAAGCGTGCCGGGCTTGTTCGGGTTCAGGCTGGTGGGAACGCCGTTGCCGGAGATGGGCACCGAGATTGAGGGAACGCCCGCTGCCGGAGGCGCGCCCGGAGGCGTAGTGGTGCGGTGCTCTTCCTTGAAAGTAGTGGAAGATCCCGCCACATCATTTGCCGTGACGCGCGAAGTAAGCGTGATTTGGGCTCTCTGCATCTGCACAGCAACGTCAATTGTTACTGACGCTCCGCCGGGCAGGGTACCCAGCGCGCAAGCAACGTTGGTAACGCCGCTTCCCGCTGCTGTGCACGTGCCTTGCGGCGGCTGAGCCACGATGATGAAGGCTCCGTCAGTGGTGCTCAGCACGTTATTCACAACCACATTCGTAACCGGGAAAAGTGACGTATTGGTGACAACCACTTCGTAACTCACGATTGCCGGAACCGGATTCTGGCTGGGCGGTCCGGTCACCAGGATCTTCATTACCGGTACATTCGCTGCCGCGGGCGTAACTGGCGCGGACGGAACTGACTCAAAGCCGTTTCCGCCCGGACTGGTGGCATGCACGCTGAACATATAAGCCGTGCCGTCGGTCAACCCGGAAACAATCGTGCTAACGCTGCTTGTGGCCGGCGCCGTGATCGTGGAGCTGATGCCACTGGGAATTCCGTTTACCAGGGCTGTGATCGTGTAGCTGGTTACCAGCGTGCCATTGGAATTTACCGGAGCGGTCCAGGAGACAAAGGCCTGCGTGTCACCCGCAACCGCTGTAACGCCGGTCGGCGCTCCGGGAATCCCTGCGCCCTGCGGCACCACGTTACTCGAAGCGGAAAGCGCGCTGGAACCCTGCGCATTGCTAGCGGACACCTGGAACTGATACGCCACATTCTGGTTCACGCCAACAATAGTTGACGTCGGCGGATAAATTCCTCCGCTAAGCGGCGTGACCAGAACATCGGGCAATATCTGCCCGTCTGATGCAAAACTGTTGTGGACGGTGTAGCTGGTAACCGGCTGCGCCACCTGCGCCGGGCTCCAGCTTACGATCGCGGCCGGCAACGTGCCGCCACCAGTCGCAATCACATCCAGCGGCGTGCCCGGAGGCCCGGGAGCGGCTGCCGTCTGCGTGGTCTGGAACCAGCGCCCTGCGCCGACGGTGCCCAGTGCGCTTGGATCGTCGCCTGCGTACACCACCAGGTTTGCCGGATCCGTAGCATCCAATGCGACAGCTGTGCTTGTCGCCAGCGGATTCGCGGCAGAATTCGTGTAATTGAGCGTCAGCGTCTGGCCTGCTGCTCCGCCGGCAACATTTCCTACCCAGGCAACGTCGGTCGGCAGTCCGACGTAAATATTATTTCCGTTAATCGCCGGAAACAGCTGGTCACCCACAAGCGACGTCGCGCCGATGACGCTGGGCAGAGTGGTCTTGATGGTTCCATTTCCCGTGCTGCACGCGGGATTGGTTCCTGCCAGGCAAACTGTGTCTGCATTGGCGATCACAAAAACTGATTCCGGGCTCGCGCCCCACAGATCGTGGCCCATCCATGCCAATCCGGCGCCCACGCGGTTATTGGGCACTGTTGCCGCGGTCTGCACGAATTGTGCGCAGGAGCCGATGTTGCTGGCAGTGGCCACGCCAGGATTGTTGAACTTCAGGATCAGGCTTGACTTGGCGAAGCCCACCCAAAGGTTTCCGGCTGGATCGAGCGCCGCGGAGTTGGGGAATAGTTGTCCCGCAGGCACGGAACATCCGGTCTGGCCGCCGGCGAAGGTGGTCCCCGCGGTTGCGCCTGCCAGGTTGAACACACTGAAGAGATCCACAGATCCATTTCCGTTATCGCCGGAGGGCAGGTAGTTGATTCTGAAAATTCCTTGTGAGACGCGCTGATTGTCGACGAAGTACAGCAGGTTGTTCACAGGATCCAGCGCCATCGCGCCGCCGGCAAGTCCGCGCACGCAGTTATTGAGATTGATGGCGTATGGGCCTGGCGAATCCAGGTCCGGATCCATGCGACAGATTCCCGCGGTGCCGTCGGCCACCCACAGGTGACGCACCGGCTGGTTGGTGACTGCGCTGAGCGCGCTTCCATAAAGCACGATGCCGCCCGCGGGAGCCGTAATCGGACTCTGCGCGTTTGGGGTGCCGGCAATTTGAACGGTGCTGGTGGTTGGACTGACGGCTGTCTGCGAT
Source organism: Candidatus Angelobacter sp. (assembly GCA_035762225.1). Lineage (GTDB taxonomy): Bacteria > Acidobacteriota > Terriglobia > Terriglobales > Acidobacteriaceae > Angelobacter. Next base: position 7,256 of record DASTPO010000161.1, on the reverse strand, counting down.
AGCGCAACGCGGCTGGTCGAAACGAGCAGAACAATCATGCAGGACAAAACGTGCACTGTCTGGCGCACGCGTTTCCTGCCAAATGAAGCAACAAGATCAATGGAAGAGTTCAAGGTTGTGCCTTCCTGTCTCATGAGCTGGGCCCCGAGATCTGTGGTGGAGATTAAGAAGGCATCATCCGCTTGCTTATTCCACTACTCCGCAGCGCTTGAGTGCTTTCCGGAAGTGCTGCGAAGAGCTTCATTGGCAATTCGTGTTTCACCGCATGCGATTGCCAGTCGCGGAAAGAAAGATCCCGCGAACTTAGGTTGAGTTGCGCCTCAAAATAGAGAGTGGATCCTTAACAGAAAAATATATTCACGATCCAAAATTTAATTTTGCCTGATCAGCGCAAAAAAAATGGCGGGTTCGCTTGTCGCGAGCCCGCCGAATCACGGAACAACTTTTTAGTTTTGGTTTTTCAATTCGAAAAAACCTGGTTCGTCCAGGCGACCGGGGCGCTTGCGCACCCCGGCAACCCTTCTGCTATTACCTGGTAACAGTGAGGACGACGGTCTTGGAGCTGGGAAGCGTATCCGTGCCGCCCGGTCCGAATGTAACCGTACCGATGGCATTGAACGTGCCCAGAACAGGAGCCACTGTCGTTTCGATGATCGTCATCGTTTGCGGCGGCTTCTGCCCGTTCTTGTTTGTACCACCCAGGCTGGGTGTGGTGAAGGTGAGCGTTGCGCCCGCCGGGATCGGTCCTGGCGCCGCGCAGTTCACCGGGTTGTTGTTCACGAAGCAGGCCGCCACGCCGCCGTTGTTCACGGTAACGGTAAAGCCATTGATCAACAGCGCCGCGCTGTGTGTGATCGTGAAGATCACATTTGGCGCCGCCGGCTGCGTGGTATCACTCACTACCCAGGTGATGTTGTTGGTCTGGCCTCTGTTCGGGTTCGGGCTCTGCGGCGTCCCCGCTACCGAGACAGCAGTGGTAACCCCCTGCTGAATCGGAGCCGGCGGGCTGGTGGTTTTGCTGGTGGAAGCATTCACCAGGACCGTGCCCGCAGCATCGCTGCCGCTGGCCGTAGCCGTGTTGATGATGGGCTGGCTCTGCATCTGCACGATCACGCTGATCGTGGTTGACGCGCCGGGATCAAGGTTGCCCAGCGAGCAGGTCTGGCTGATTGAACCGCCTGCGCAGCTGCCCTGGCCGGGTTGCGCCACAAGGATCGTCGCTGTCGGCAAACCAGTGGCTGAACCGGACCCGCTGTTGCTCGCCGGGAAGCCTGCCTGGCTGTAGTTAAAGGTAGTCGAGCTGGTCATGTTGGTGATGGTGAACGTTCCATTGAACGTTGCATCCGTCACGCCCGCGATAACTACAGATTGGCCAATGCCCAGGAAGTGGGCAGAGGTGGTTGTGATGGTGACATTCCCGCTCGCGTCGCGCACCGCGCCGGTGGCTGTGATGCTCGCAGCCAGCGTGCTCAGAGTGTGTGTGACCGACACGTTGGTAGCCGGGAAATTAGAGGTGTTTTTCACGGTCAATCCATAGGTGATCTGCACCGGAGTCGCAGTCACTGACGTCGGACCGCTCATCGTGATGGACAGTGTCGGCAGGCTTGCGGCCGAAGGAGTCACCGCATTGGTTTGCGGGCCTTCTGGGCTGTTGCCGGCGACATTGGTCGCATGCACCGTGAAGGTATATGTAGTGCCGTTGGTCAGGCCACCGATCACCGCGCTCCCAGTGTTTCCTGAAGCCGGGGCTGGAACGGTTGCCGTGATGGGCTGAGCCACGCCGGCAATGTATGCCGTCACCGTATAGCTGGTGATGGGCGTTCCATTCGGAGTTGAAACCGTAAAGGTTACAAATGCCTGTGTGTCGCCGGCGCTGGCGCAAGGCGGAGCCGGGCAAGCTGTCGGCGCGTTGGGGGCCTGCGTTCCCGGAGGAGTCACGTGATTGCTCTCCGCGGAGAAAGCGCTGGAACCCACCGCGTTGGTGGCCAGCACTTCAAAGCCGTAGGTGGTCAGGTTGACTGCCGGAATCACGACCGAGGTCGGCGGGAACGCCGAATTCGCGGGCGCGCCGACGACGATATCGGGAATCACTGCGCCGGACGAGAAGCTGTTGTGTACCGTGTAGCTCGTGACTGGCTGATGGGCCTGTGCTGGATTCCAGCTCAGGCTTACCTGTGAGTTGCCGGCCACTGCCGTAACAGCCTGGGGGACGCCCGGTACCGCGGTTGCAATCGGTGTGGGGCAGTTCAGGGTGTAAGGCGTGGGTGCCGGGCCGGGGATGATTGCCGGAGGCAGTCCCTGGCAGCTCTGGAACCACTGCCCTTTCGCCAGCTGGCCAAGGCCGCTGTAATCGTCGGCGCTGTATGCCACGATGTTGGCGGGATCACTGAAATCGATACCCAGGCCGGCCAGGAATTGTACCGTCGGATTGGCCGCCGGTGTAATCGTACCCATGAACAAGGTATCGATGGTGGTGTTGGTCATCGCCGCATCCGCAGCCGATGCATTGCCGAGCCATGCCACATCGTTGTGCGCAGGCGGTGGGTTCTGAATAGCGAAATAGACGTTATTGCCGCCTATGGCGGGATAAGTCTGGTCAGTTACTACCGCGACTCCAGCCGCGCCTACTGGCCCTGCCAGCACGCCGATGATGTCGGTGGGCGCAACGCAGGCCGCGTGGGGAGGAACCAGGCAGGTGGTGTCAGCGTTCTTAATAAAGAAAGGCGATGTGCCGTCGCTGCCCCACAGGTCGTGCCCGATAAATCCAAGGCCGTTGGTTAGCTTCGATACGGTGGCAACCTGCTGAATGAATTGAGCGCAGGTGCCGAACCCGGACGCGCTGGCCGTTCCCGGGCTGTTGAACCGGACAATGGCCGTGTTCTTCTTGAAACCCACATAGAGGTCGCCCAGCGGGCTGAGCGCAACTGCATGCGGGATCAGTCCGGTGCCGCCCGGTACGCCGGAAACCAGCGGGCAGCCTGTGTCGCCGCCGCCAAAACGAGCTCCGGTGGTGTTGCCGCCCAGGATGAATACGCTGTTGAAATCCAGAGTCCCGTGGCCGCTATCGCCGCCGGCCAGATAACCAATGCGCATCACGCCCTGCGAAGACCGCTGTTCATCGGCGAAATACAGGAAATTTCTGGTGGGATCATATGCAATCGGTCCGCCAGTCACTGACGCGCCATTGATCTTGAAGGGGCACGTCTGCAGGTTCATGGCATAAGGACCAGGCGAATCGAGATCAGGATCGATTCGGCAGATGCCGGATGTGGCATCGTCCACCCACAAATGACGGAACGGCTTTCCCGTCACCGGGCTGATGCCGGTACCCTGGAGCACGATGGATCCCAGAGGAGCGGTCACTGCGGCATCCGAAGTGTTCTGGGGATTGGGGACGCCCAGGAATTGCACCGTGGTGGTCGTTGTGGTGGCGGTGATGTCGGTTTGGGCGCTTGCGGTTAATGTGGCAAACGCAAGCAACAGAATGAAGCAGCACCAAATTCGCGAAACATAGATCTGCGCACCGCATACACCGGGCGCGGCGGCCGTTGTCCGTGTGGAGGAACTCATTTTTTGTGCCTTCCCGTCCCTAGCCTTGGCTATAGGATCGTTTTAAATGGAGGCATCATCCGTTTTTTCAATCGCTTGCATGGTTATCTTCGCGGCTGCCATTACTCCGGCGCACGCATAGGATCGAAAGTTTTCGCCGCTTACGCCCGCTGGCCAGCAAAGACCCGGAAGGATCAGGCCAGAGGCACAAATCGGCAAACTCCCGCCACTTGTATCTAATGTTTACGCCTGACGCATTAGAGCCCTATTGATGAGACATTAAAAATTCTAATGTTGTGAAAATGTTTCAAATCCAGCAATCAAACTGGCGCTGGCGTGCCACGCAAGATAGATTCCAGTTCGTCGGCGGAGCTTGCGGCGTGATCAGGCCCGCACACCCTTCAGTTCGGCTACCTCGTCCTGAAGGATGCGCACGGCCTCTTTCCGATCGGTGAATACCTGCGCCTGTTGGCCGAAACGTACCGTTGCCCTGACGCCACTCTTGCCAAAGAGCTTGAGCGCATGGGGTCCCATGGTCATGGTCCCCCAATAACAGACATCCACGGCGGGATCGCCATCTTCTATTTCATAGCTGATTGAAGCGGCAGTGATTGGTGCTCGGTCCTCGATTGCGGGCTGGAGCAGTGAAGATCGAAACGGCAGAATCTGGCGTCCGTCAGAACTGGTCCCTTCCGGGAAGATCACCAGGCGGGCGCGCGCAGCCAGGGCGGCCGCGATCTCCGGCTGGATCCCATGGGTGGCGCTGCGGCGGGAACGGTCAATATAAATGGTGCCAGCCAACGTGGCGATCCAGCCAACGCCCGGCCATGCTTTCACTTCCTGCTTGGCCACAAACGCACAATCTGCAACCGCGCTGAACACCAGGATATCCAGATAGCTCAAGTGGTTGGAGACGATCAGGCCGCTTTCCGGCAGCGTGCCTTCCACCACCACGCGCGCCCCCAGCCATCGTAAGGCAACACCACTCCATCGATGCAGCGGAAACGTGCGCTGGCTCAAAGCACGCCTGCCTACCAGAAAATCAATGAAGTATTCAGCAAGACACGCGCTGGTACAGAACGCCACAGCAAGAAAACGCCGGGCCACGCGCAGACCACGGCGGATTGGAGAAATAGCCACGTTGCAGGAGGCCCTAAACCGCGTGCGTCAGCCCGCCGTCCTTCTTATTTGACTTTTACCAGCTCAACGTCAAAGATCAGAGTTGCATTCGGAGGGATGGCTGAGCCTGCTCCCCGCGCTCCATAACCGAGCGCCGGCGGGATGCGCAGCTGCCTTTTCCCTCCGACCTTCATTCCGGCAATGCCCTCATCCCAGCCCTTGATCACCATGCCCTTGCCCAGGTCAAACTCAATGGGGTCGCCCACGTCGAGCGAGCTATCGAATTCCTTGCCACTCTCCAGCCATCCGGTGTATTGCACGCTCACATGCTTGCCATTTACCGCGGTGGCGCCGGTACCCTTCTTAATGTCCCAGTATTGCAGCCCGCTGGAGGTCTTCACGCCTTCACCAGAAACTTTGGTCGGACCTTCTGGCGCCTTGGCGGCGGATTTATCCGCGGCGGGTGTGGCGGGCGTTGTTTTTTTGGCAGTCTGCGCGAGTAACAGCGCTGACACGGCAAGAACGACAATCACGGCTAGCTGACGCATACGTTGTATTCCCCTCATTGAAAAGTGCTAGCCGAATTCTACCGCAGATGTCCCAAAAACCGGGCGATGATGATGGCATTGCGCTCCAGAGCCAATACCCGTCTGCCGGCTTATCCGCCACGTGGCCAGCGACGAGCCGAAGACTCGGATGAGTGGTCACACCCCGCGACTAACAGCACATTAGGGTCGCCTACTTCAACAAGAACCAGAAGAACAAAAGGTTGGAAAGGAGCATGCCCGTGGCCGCGCAGCCTAGCCAGAAGTTTTCAAAATGCGAGTTCGTGGTGCGCATGATCTTGGAGTTGTTGGAAAGCAGGAGAATGTAGGCGAAAATCGGCACCAGCACAATCCCCGCCAATACCTGCGACCAATACAGCACGTGTACGGTATTGACGCCGAAGAAGTCGATTACGACCGCCACAAAAACCGTAACCGAGATCATCACAAAAAAGAGGCGCGCGTTCCACGGCTCCAGTGACAGCCCAGAGTTCCAGCCCATGGCCTCGGCCACGCTGAAACAGAGTGACGCCACCAGGATCGGCAGAGCGATCAGCCCGGAAGCGATGATCCCGAACGCAAAAAGCAACGTGCCCATGAACCCGAAGGAGCCCAGCGCTTCTGACGCCGCTCTCGTCGTCATGTTGGCGGGATCGGCAATGTGCAGGTGCGACGCGGCTACCATAGCGGACAGCGAGACCACGCAGGCCACAAACGTTCCCGCATGGGATTCAGTCACGTGGGCTGTCGCCAGGCCTTCCGGCAGGCCGCGCTTGGAACTGGTCTGCCAGACGATGACATCCGGCGTCAGCAGTGAGCCAAAGACCGCTACAACACCCATCATGTATCCGGAATTTACCTGCATGTGGGGCAGCAGAACATCGCGGGCGAGTGTGGGGAATGAATCAGTAATGCGGTACGCAGCCACCACGTAGGCAATTAAGAGCAGGGTCAGCGAGCCGAGTATCTTGGTGGTCCGCTGGTAGTTGCCGATGATCAACACATACCAGACGGTGAAGCCTACAATGGCAAGGAAAAACGAGCGCGGCGAGATCGTGATCAGGGCAAAGCTGTCGCTCACGGCCACAATGTCACCCACGATCATGGCCAGGTTCACGCAAACGATCAGCAGGGCAATTCCCAGGGCGATCTTTCTGCCGTAGTGCTGCCGGATAAGCTCAACCAGCCCTTTTTTGGTCTCCCGCCCAATCCGCGACGAAACCGCAAAAACGCTGAACAGCACCGGAACGCAGAGCACCACCACCCATCCCAGCGATGTGCCAAAGCTGGCCCCCGCCACGGTCGCGGTAAGCACGGCAGCGGGATCAAGGTCGGCCGCGCCGGCAATCACTCCGGGCAACGTGCGGGCTGCCTTGTTGAAAATCGACGTATGGATTTTTTCCGGCGTTTCTTCCGCCAGATGCAGGGTTTCCATCGGAATCCAATAGCTTAGAAGCAGATGCAGCTCTGCTATTTGGACTGTCTAAGTAGATGAAATTTGGCGCCCTTCCGGACAAAGAAGGGCTAAATCGCGGCTTTTTCAGCCTGAAATAGCCCTCTTTACCCTCCTGATTCCCGGCGCGGCTAATCCGTGATTGGCGACCAGGCCGCACATTCTGTGGCACTGATGGGAGTGCTAATCGTCGACGTGTATTGGCTGCGAATCACTGAGTCGGAAATCGAGCAGTAGCTGCGCCGCCCCGTTGCCGTGCTGACCGGGGTCGCCACTATGACGTAATTGCATTCGCCGCTTCCGGTATCCCGTGCCTCGGTCCCGCAGCTTCCTTCCCTGCTTAGGCTGTAGTTGTAGCCGCTTTTCGCGCACCATGCGCCCGCAGTACATCTTGACGCCCCCAACTGATTGTCAAGCAGGCACGCATGCTCGGCCGTGCCCTCGCCGGCGCAGCCGGTGGGTCCTGGACCGAGCGTGGCCAGGTCAGGCGCGTAACCTTTCTCAGGGAACCTGGTAGCGTAAGTAACCTGAGACGTATTGATGGTCCGAACCGTGCTCGCCGCCGCCGCTTCATTCGCGACCAGTCTTGC
>DASTPO010000160.1:0-4098 GCA_035762225.1 Candidatus Angelobacter sp. | reverse complement strand
AGCGGACCGCGCGCGAAAGTATTATGAATCGGCGCAATGGCTGATGGAGCTGATCCATGAGGACAGCCGGGCCGCTCTGTGGGTGCTGGTGGAAATTTACAGCCGGCTTCTCAAGAAGATCGCCGATCGCAACTATGACGTGACGACCGAACGGGTGCGGCTGACGGTCTGGGAAAAAGTGAAAGTACTCTCACGCGGATTTCTCGTCCGCATCGCATGACAACAAATCCAGCAAAACGCAGTGTCGCCGTGGTGGGCGGCGGACTGGCCGGCCTGGCGGCGGGCTGCGCCCTGGCTGACGCGGGCATGCAGGTGACCCTGTTTGAGCGCCGGCCCTACGTGGGCGGCCGCGCGTCATCTTATGAACATCCGGGGACGGGCGAGGTGGTGGACAACTGCCAGCACGTGCTGCTGGGTTGCTGCACCAACCTGCTCCATTTCTACGAGCGGCTGGGAGTAAGCGACAAGATCCGGTGGTTTGACGAGCTGACGTTTATGGAGCCCGGCGGGCGAGCCAGCCGCATGGCGCCATCATTCCTACCGGCGCCCATGCACAACGTTCCGGCATTTCTGCGGGCGAAGATGCTCAGCTTCAAAGACAAACTCGCTATATCGCGGGCGATGGCGGTAATGAGCCGCGGGCTTCCTGAAGATTCCAGCGAAGACTTTCTTTCCTGGCTGAAACGACACGGGCAAACCGAGCAGGCGATTGAGCGCTTCTGGAAAACCGTGCTGGTAAGCGCATTGAATGAAGCGCTGGACCGGGTGTCAGTGCGGTATGCGGCGCAGGTATTTCGGGAATCGTTTATGAAATCGGCTGCTGGGGGAAGGATGGGGTTGCCGACAATCCCGCTCTCCGATCTTTATGGATTTGCCACAGGCTATATCCGCGCGCGCGGAGGGCAGGTGCTGCTGCGGTCATCGGTGATTGCCATTGGCCAGAAGCAGAGCGGGGTGGGAGTGTTAACAGGCGCGGGCGAACAGCAATTTGATTTTGTGGTGCTGGCGGCGCCGTTTCAGAGCGTGGCCGGGCTGCTGCCTGCGGATGCGATAGCGGAGCCGCTCAAACAGAAGCTATCGCATTTTGGTGCGTCGTCAATTACCGGAATCCATTTGTGGTTTGACCGCGAGATTACTCCGCTTCCGCACGCGGTGCTGCTGGACCGGACCATTCAGTGGATGTTTCATAAGTCGAAGATCCACGAGCAACGCGAGAGCGGCCATGAAGGCAGCTATGTTGAACTGGTGGTGAGCGCGTCAAAGAGCCTGGTGCAGAAATCGCGTGAGGAAATCCTGGAGCAGGCCACGCGCGAGCTGGCGGAGTTCTTTCCCGCGGTGAAAGACGCCAAGGTGGTGAAGGCCGCGGTGATCAAGGAAGTGTATGCCACGTATTCGATCGTGCCGGGGCTGGACCAATACCGGCCGGAGGCGAAGACGGGATGGTCGCGGATTTTTCTTGCCGGCGACTGGACCGAGACCGGTTGGCCGGCGACGATGGAGGGCGCAGTGCGCGGCGGCAACCTGGCGGCCGAGGCATTGACTGAAGCGGAAGGGCAGCGTAAGAAATTCGTGGTCGCGGATTTACCGGCGACGGGGTTGATGAAGCTGGTTTAACGACAAAGGTTACGAAAGACTCGACGCCACAAGCCACGCTCTGGCAGTGATTTCTACTTTACCAGCAGCAACACACCAACGCAGACCAGGCCGGCCGCGATCCAGCGGCGGCGGTCGACGTTTTCATGGAGAAAAACTTTTGCCAGAATCGCGGAGCTAATGAAGGTGAGCGAGGCCGATGCGGGCGCGACCAGGCTGGCATCGCCCCAGGAAAGCGCGGTAAGCAGGCAGAAGAAGCTGAAGATGAGGCAGGAGAGCGCGATCAGGAAGCGCTTTTCGCGGACGATGTGGCCGATGGCGGCGAAAAGGCCCTTTTGCGCGCGGATGGCGTCAAGGTCGCCAATGCGCTTCATGGCGGAGGAGAGAAGCACGTCACCGGTGCTGGAGGCGATGACAAGCGTGCCGATTGCGATCCAGAGCTTAAGCGAGTTCATGCTGTCCTTTGGAGGCGAGCGGAGGATCGGCGTGGCGCTCAGTGAGCGACGGGCCCCGGGCGACCAGTCCCACACCGCAGGTTATGAGCAGAACGCCGGCCCATCGCCAGGGGCTGACAGCTTCATGCAGAAAAAAGCGCGAGAGAAATGCGGTGACTACGTAACCGAACGCGCTGGCCGGGAGCACGAAAGTGAGATCGGCCCAGGAGAGCGCGGTGAGATAGGAATAGAAAAAGCCGGCGAGGAAGGCGATGCCGAGAATGATCCAGGGATCGGTAAAGGCGCTGAAGAGATGAGGCCAGTTGCTGAGATGGATCTCGCCGAGATCGTCCATGCCGCGTTTCAGCAGGACATCGCCCGTGCCGTTGCAGCAGGCGATAGCCATATAGATAAAAATTTTCTTGAGCTTCACGCGGATATCCGTCTTGAACCCGCGTGGTGGCGGGCCTCATCCTGGAATTTTACCTGACCAGAAACTTCCAGACAGCAGCGACGATCACAGCAGCCAAACCAAGTGCGTAGCCGATGATCCGCGCGTTGCCGACTTTTTCCTGTTCGTGCATGACTGTTCTCGTTCGGGCGCTGCGGCATGCCGGGGGAGATTTTAGTCTCCGGCGACCTCGGCGCGGCGAGCTTTTTCCGCCAGGTTCTGCTTTTCCGCCACGAGTTCTTTAGTCGCCTTGTTGCGAGCAGAGCGCAGCTTCATGAACGACCGGGCCTCTTTATAGAGGCGCTTACGCTCTTCACCGTCGAACACCGCCTTGCGCACAATGCGGAAAACGGCCTTCGGGCGAAAGTAATATTCGTCGTAGAACTTGTGCACCATCTCCATCACGTGCTCGCGAGGAAGGCCTGGATATTCAATCTGCGCCACCTGGTGCCCGCCAGAATCGACCATCCGCTCGTTGCCGACGATAAATCCATTCTTCTTGGCGAAGTCATACATTTCCGTTCCCGGATACGCATGCGCAATCGACACCTGGATGGTCTCCACATCCAGTTCTTTGGCGAAATCAATGGTGCGGCGAATCGACTCCCTGCTCTCGCCCGGCAGTCCCAGGATAAAATCTCCATGGACCTTCAGCCCGAGTTTCTTTGTGTCCTTGGTGAACTGGCGCGCGCGCTCCACCGTGGCGCCTTTCTTCACGTTCTTCAGCACCTGCGGATCGCCCGACTCATATCCCACAATCAGCAGCCGGCACCCGGCTTCGCGCTGCGCTTTCAGCGTTTCATAATCCGTGGTCACGCGCGACGTGCAGCTCCAGGTCAGGTTCAGCGGCTTGAGTTTGCCGCACAGCTCTACTGTGCGGGCCTTCTGGATGTTGAACGTATCGTCATCAAAGAAATATTCTTTCACGTAAGGCCAGTATTCCTTGGCTTTGGCCATCTCGCGCGCCACCGCATCCGTTGACCGCTTTCTCCACGGATGACCGCTCAGCGTCTGCGGCCACAGGCAGAACGTGCACTGCGCCGGACAGCCGCGCGTGGTATACAGCGCCACAAACGGATAGAGTAAAAACGGGACGTTATACCGGCGTACATCCATGTCGCGGTAATAAACGTCGGTCACATCCGGCAGCGCGTCCAGGTCCATCACATCCGGACGGTCAGCGTTGTGTACCACCTTGCCGTTCGCGTCGCGATAGGAGATGCCAATAATCTCCGACAGCGGCCTGCCGTTCGCGTACTCCACCACGGAATAATCGAATTCGCGGCGGCAGACAAAATCAATCGCCGGACATTCATTCAATGAGCGCTCCGGAAGCGTGGTCACATGCGGTCCCACAAAAGCGATCTTCAGCTTCGGGTTTGCCTCTTTCATTTTGGTAACCAGCTTGATATCGCCGGGGAAGCCCGGTGTGGACGTAAACAGCACCAGGAACTCGTACTGTTTGCCCAGCTCAATGGTCTCTTCCGCGGAGACGTGATGCGGCGGCGCGTCCAGCAGCCGCGAGCCCTCCAGCATCCCGGCCGGATACGCCAGCCACACCGGATACCAGTAAGACTCAATCTCGCGGGTGGCCGGCCAGCGTGAGCTGGCGCCACCGTC
>DASTPO010000159.1:0-6414 GCA_035762225.1 Candidatus Angelobacter sp. | reverse complement strand
AACCATTTTGAGTAAATCGGGTTGGGAAATGTGGCTCCAGCGCCGTTCAGATTTGTCTCAGCGCTGCTCACGCCCACCAGTGTGGCGACAAGCGCAATCGCCATGCACAGTCTCATTCTCATGTGTTCTCCTCCATGCGTTACGAGACGAAACTAGCAGAGCAGTGTTAAATGACTGTTAAAAGCGAAACGGAGCTTTTCTCTGGGGCTCTAAGCTTTGGGAAGAACAAAATAAAAAGTTGATCCGTGCCCTACCGCGCTTTCCACGCGCACTGAACCGCCGTGGTTGAGGACAATGTGCTTTACGATGGCGAGTCCGAGGCCGGTGCCGCCGCTCTCGCGCGAACGGGCCTTGTCCACGCGATAAAACCTCTCAAAGATTCTTGGCAGATGTTCTGAGGCAATGCCGGGCCCGAAATCGCGCACAAAGAATTCAATCTCATCCGTTTTATCCTGCGCTCCTATGACCAGCCTCTTGCCGCTCTGTGCATAGCGCAGTGCGTTGCTGATAAGGTTCCCGAAAACCTGATGGACGGCGTATCCGTCGGCAATCACCGAACCATCGGGGCCGGGCTCCACTGTGAGCTCCACGCCCGCAGCACGCGCGTTTTCCTGCATGGATGAGGCGGCTTCCGTAAGCAAGTTGCGCACGGAATGTGAACGCAGGTCGAGCTTTTCCTCTCCTGACTCCACGCGGGCCAGCACCAGCAGGTCTTCGGTAAGGCGTCCCATGCGCTCGGCGTTACGGCGAATCACCTGCATGAAGTCGCGCGCACTCTCGCTGGCGACGCCATCTGATTCGAGCAATGTTTCTGTGTACCCGAGAATCGAAGTCAGCGGAGTGCGCAGCTCGTGAGAAACATTGGCAATGAAATCGCGCCGCGTTTTTTCCACACGCTCGACCTCAGAGAGATCATGCAGCACGGTTACTACTCCGCCATCGGGCAGCGGCCCCGCGGTAACGGAAAATGTCTTTCGTCCTGAAAGGGAGGTGGCGATGGCATGCTCCCTTTGTTTCGACTTGAGTGCCGCGTTGAGGGTGCTTAGATAATCAGGGTGGCGCAGCAGTTCGATCACGGGCGCGCCAATGCGGATGCGCTGGTGCGCGATGCCTTCCACCGCATGGTTGGCCCAGCGCACTTTGAGGTCGGGCGAGACCGCGATCACGCCGTCGATCATGCTGTTGAGGAGAGCTTCCAACTCAGAACGGCTCTCTCGCACGGCAGCAAAATTCAGCTCCAGCCGCCGGGCTGTACGGTCTAATGCCGCAGCCACCTGGGCAATCTCATCGCCGCTGCTTTCAGCGATGCGCGCCGAAAGATCGCCCGCAGCAATCTGTTCGGCAAATCTCACAATGCGCCGCAACCTGCGGGAAATAATTTCGGCTATTACCATTGCCAGCAACAGCGCCAGGAGCAAGGCCAGCGCAGTGGCGCGAAGCAGGCTGGCGCGAATTCCGGCGATATGCATTTGTATGCTGGAGAGCGGATAGGCCAGGCGAACGATCTTGTCTCCACTGGGCACGGCCACATAAAGAAACTCGATCCCTACGGTATGGCTCAACCGTGTCGCGGATCCAGTCTTGCCGGCAAGAGCGGCGGCGACCTCCGGTCTTCCGGCATGGTTTTCCATGGTCTCAGGGTTGGCTTCGGTGTCCGCCAGAACTTTTCCGCTGCGGTCGATGATGGTGGTGCGCGCTTCCGTAATTTGTGACTCCTCCGCCGCCATCTGCTGCAAAGAATGTTGGTGATCGTTGGCAACGCGGAGAGAAAAGCCCTTGGCGTTTTGTATCAATAGTTTTTCAATGTTGCTGCGAAGCGAGCTCTCCCAGGTATGCCGGATGGTGATATCAAGCGTGAGAGTTGCCGCTGCGATTACCAGGACAAAGGCGGCCAGCGCTTTGAGGAAGATACGATTTCTCACTTGGCAGCCTCAAACTTGTACCCAGCGCCGCGCACCGTCTTCAGGTACTGCGGATCTTCCGGATCCTGTTCGATCTTTTCGCGCAGCCGCCTTATATATACGTCGACCGATCGAGGCGTAACAAATGCCAGATCGCGCCAGACGGCATCAAGAATCTGGTCTCGGGTAAAGACGCGGCCTGGAGGGGAAGCCAGAAAATGAAGCAGACGGAATTCCGTGGCGGTCACATCGGCCGGCTTGCCACGAACCGAAAGAATCATGGAATCGCTCTGCAACTCGAAATCAGGGGTGATGATGTTCGTGGTTACGGGTTGCTCGAAGCGCCGCAGCACGGCGCGCACCCGGGCCGTAAGCTCCCGGGTGCCGAATGGCTTCGTGATGTAGTCGTCAGCGCCCATATCCAGACCGCGTACGCGGTCTGCCTCGCCGGCGCGAGCGGTAAGGAAGATGATGGGAAGGCGGGCAAAGTCGCTGCTCTCGCGAATACGCCGGCAGACTTCGAAGCCGCTTCCGCCGGGCACCATGATGTCGAGCAGGAAAAGAGTAGGCGGATGCTTTCGCGCCAAAGGCAACACTTCATCGCCTGAGACGCACACGCGAACGGCAAATCCTGCCAGGTGCAAGTGGTGCTGCACCAGGTTGGCGATGTCTTCGTCATCCTCCAGAACGATGATTGTCTGTTTCACGTAGCTAGATAGCCTTCGCCTAAGATTCTAACCTCAAGCTGAGTTTCTTAGCGGAAGGCTGATTGTAAGCGGGTGCGCGGACTGCTACCATTGGATTGTGAATCGCTCAAAAACGCTTTTTGCCAGAGTTGCGATTGCGCTAAACCTGGCGGCCTCCACCTGGATGTTTGCCGCCGGACCTGCGCCAGTCGTTCTGCCTCCCGTTCCGCCAACCGTAGATTCCATCACGCCCGCTGAGTTACGCATGCATTTGCAGTTCCTTGCGTCGCCGGAGCTGGGCGGCCGTTATACCTTGGCGCCCAATTTTGCCATCGCCGCCAGATATCTCGCTTCGCATCTAGAGGGATACGGGTTTCGCGGGGCAGCAGAAAGCGGCAATTTCCTGCAGACCTTTCAGGTGGTTTCCAGCAAGCCTGACACTACCAGGACCTCGCTCGAAGTTACCAAGGCTGGGAAGGCAACCAACTACCACTTTGGGGAATTTTATGTGACGTCCGCTGGTGGAGAGGGTGAAGCTGAAGGTCAAGTGGTGTTTGTGGGCGATGGGATTTCGTCTCCCGCGCAGGGACATGATGACTATTCCGGTCTCGACGTAAAAGGAAAGATTGTTTTGATTGCGCCGGGGATTCCAGCCGGAGTCGATGCATCAAAGCTTTCCGAAAAAGAAGAAGACGCGGGAGCAGCCCGGGCACACGGAGCTGTAGGCGTGCTGCATATACCTCCGCAGCGCATGCTCGAATTCATGAAGAACAAGGGATTCCAGGAGCGTGCGCTTTCGCGTGAAAGTGTTCGCCTCGCGCGCGAAGCCGAGGGCAAGCTGCCGGCCCTCACTTTGGGCCCCGCCATGACAGAGAGTTTCCTTCCTGCCTGCGGCTTGGACATAAAAACAATTTACGATGCCATCGGTCGCAAAGAGAGCCTGCATCCGCGCGCAACCGACGTAGCCGTCAAAATGGCTGTGTCATTGCAGCTAACCCGCACCACCACGCAGAATGTCGCTGCCATCCTGGAGGGCTCCGATCCAGTGCTGAAGAACGAGTACGTAGTCTTCAGCGCGCATTATGATCACCTTAAGACAAGCCCCAATGGAGAGATCTTTCCCGGCGCCGATGATGATGGCTCCGGAACCACGGCTATTCTGACGATTGCTCATGCCATGTCATTGGAAAGGCCCAAGCGCTCCGTACTGGTAATTTTCCATGCCGGCGAAGAACTGGGTCTGCTCGGTTCCGAGTACAACACTGACTATGCGCCGGTGGTACCACTGGACAAGCTGGTGGCGGACCTCAACATCGACATGATCGGGCGGTCCAAACCGGCGGGCGACAAGGAATTGGAAGACCAGCACCTTACCGACGCAAATACAGTCTATCTGGTGGGGTCAAACCGTATCAGCCAGGAATTGCACCGCCTGAGCGAAGACACCAACGCGCAATTCCAGAAAATGAAGCTGGATTACTACTATAACGATCCGAATAATCCGGAGAGAATTTACTTCCGCTCCGATCATTGGAACTACGCCAAGCACGGCATTCCGATCATTTTCTACTTTGATGGAACATCCGTGGATTATCACCGGCCAACAGACACGATTGACAAGATAGACTTCGACAAAATGACCCGGGTGACGCGGCTGGTGTTTGAAACGGGCTGGCGGATCGCCAACCTGGATCATCGGCTCACGAAGACGCCTTAGTGTTGCCGGAGTTTATGACGGTGGTCTCCGCGACCACCGGTTTCTTTTCCTGCATATAGGTGTCGATTACCAGATTGAGCCGCTCAAAAAATGAGCCGGATACGTGTTCTACCACGCCCGGCGCGCTGGGTTGAGGTGTGAGGGCCCGAAGCACCTCATTGACGCGTTGCGGACCGTGTGGTGCTGGCTGGTGTTCAATCGTCTTGGCGGGGCTTCCTGCTGCCTGTTCGATGTAAAACCACAAAATACGCCGAAATTGGTCTAATTCGGCCTTAAAGCTGTTAAGCGTTTCCGCGGCGCTTGTGTCCTCAAAGATGCCGGTCTTTTTGGACGAGCTTTCCGTGAACTGGCCGTGCATCTCAGACTGCAACAGCTCCAGCTCATGAGTAATTTTCTTGATCCGAAGCACGATGGAATTCTTGGCATTCGGATCGCGCTGCCATGCGGTAATCGGGATACGGCTGTGGTTACTGCCGGTTGGTTTCATCATTGATTGTCCAGGAGAAGCAAAAGTCAGGTGTTCACCATAACGGCTAGCCGGGAAAAACCAAAGAGGGAAGAATCGCGTGTTACCTAGCTTGATAATAATGAGACATGCAGCAGGGCAGGTGAATCAGGCGCGACGGGCCAGTACCAGCGTGATGTCATCGGGCTGCTCCGTGGATCCGATCCAATCCTGGATGGCTGAAACAGCGTGTTCGGTAATTCGTTCCAGCGGTAGATGGCGACAGGAGGCGATTGTTTCAATCAGCCGCTCCTCGCCAAACTCGCCAAATTCATTCTCCGGTTCGGTGAGACCGTCACTGAAGGCAATAAACATGTCTCCCGGATACAACTCCACCATTTGTTCTTCATAGTCTCGGTCGGGAAAAAGTCCCACCACGGTGCCGCCGGTTTCGAGGCGTCGTACGGAGCCATCCCGGGCCAGGATGATGGGCGGCAGGTGACCGGCGTTCGAATACGTCAGGCGGTGATTGATGTCGTCATAGAAGCCGAGGAAAAGCGTGGCGTACTTTTCCGGCTGCGTGCTTTGGAAGAGGTGCCGGTTCAGCAGCCAGAGCATCTGCGCGGGCGAAGGAGGCGCAACCTTGGCTTCCAGAGCAGCCACCCTGGCGCTGGTTCCATAAGTCGCGGACATGCCCACGGTGAGCAATTGCTCCTGCTCGTAGGCCCGGACGGCGGAGTGGATGGTGGCCATTAACAGCGCGGCGGAAATACCTTTTCCACTGATGTCGCCCACAGCGATCCCAACCTGATCTGGACCGTAGGAAAGAAAGTCATAGTAGTCACCGCTGACGATGCGCGCGGGGCGGCAGATGCCATGCAGCTCCAAGGTGCTGGTACCGGCCATGGCGCGGGGGAAGAGCTGTGCCTGCACTTCGTGCGCGATTTCCAGTTCGCTTTGCAGCCGTTCTTTCTCCTTTTGCTCCAGAATCAGCCGTTGCAGCGATTCGGTCATGGAGTTAAAGGAAACCTGCAAAGCGGCCAGCTGATCGCGCTCACGAACCTGGATGCGATGGGTAAAGTCCCCGCGGTTGATGTGTTGAGTAGCTCTATACAGGTTCGCCACCGAGTAGGTGATCCTTCGCGTCAGGCCAATGCCGATTACCAGCGCCGTCAAGACCACAACGCCAAATGCAACGGCCAGCACGATCAGCACAATGCCCACCGAGCCGCTGCCCACGCCCATCGACGCGGTCAGGTACGAATACACTGTGGACAGCCGCGTTGTCCCCCCGAGTATCTTCGTTCGGGATTCGCCGGTTGCCCAGTCTGTGGCTTGGATGGGACCGCCAAAAACAAACTCACGGTCAAAAGGCACGACCGGCCCGGAGGGAGATCCAGCGCTGATGTGTTCAGCAGAGAGAAGGTCGCGAACGTCGCCGTGGGCCTGCGAAGCCCTTTTTTCCAACTCGGCATCGACATTGTTGCTGTTGAGATCGAAGTCAACAGAACTCAACGTAAGCGAACCCAGCTTGCTGGCAATCCGAGCCAGAAGTTTTTGGTCAAACGGCACGCTCGACACGACCATGCCCGGTCCATGAGACGTGGAAATGGAATTTGCCGCCCGCAAATAGATTTTCCCATGATCGCTCACCATTCCGCTGAA